>NZ_JBSGTX010000064.1:0-50937 GCF_053607625.1 Streptomyces sp. NPDC055103 | reverse complement strand
GGATGTCTTGGAGGACAACCCTCTTCTACAGCAGCTCCGCTGCCTCGTTCACCGGCCTTGACGAACAACCCCCACCCTTAACTGAACGGCGTTGCCTCTAGCGTCCCACGGAAAGCGCTTTCTGAGCCGTCATCAGCCTCATCGACCCGCACCAATCCCCCTCACTCCCCTCAGCCCCTCACACTGGAGAGCCACGATGCGAACGGGACCCGTCATCGCGTGCGTCAGCCTGCTGGCCGGCACACTCGTCGCCCTGACCGGGACGACGGCGCAGGCCGCGTCCACCGCCTACGAGGCCGAGACCTCGCCCGCGGTCTGCACCGGCACCATCGACTCCGACTGGGCCGGTTTCACCGGCACCGGATTCTGCAACGGCACCAACGCGGTGGGCGCCTACGCGCAGTTCACCGTGAACGCCCCGGCCGCGGGCACCGCCACCCTCACGGTCCGCTACGCCAACGGCACCACCACCGCGCGACCCGCCGCCCTCACGGTGAACGGGTCGGCGGTCTCGTCGTCCTCGTACGAGGCCACGGGAGCCTGGACGACCTGGGCGACGAAGACGTTCTCGGTGCCGGTGAACGCGGGCGCGAACACCGTCCGGTTCAACCCGACCAGCGCCGCGGGCCTGCCCAACATCGACCGGCTCGACGTCGAGACGGCCGGCACCACGACCCCGCCGTCGGGCAGCGCGCTGTACGTGGCGCCGAACGGCACGGACGGCGCCGCCGGAACCATCTCCGCTCCCACCACGCTGAGTTCCGCCATCGCCCGTGTCACCTCCGGCGGCACCATCTACCTGCGCGGCGGCACGTACAACCACTCCCAGACGATCACCGTCCCCGCCGGGACCAACGGCACGGCCGCCGCCCGCACGAAGCTCTCCGCCTACCCCGGCGAGAAGCCGGTACTGAACTTCTCGGCCATGACCGAGGACCCGGCGAACCGCGGTCTCGCCCTGAACGGCTCCTACTGGCACGTCAGCGGGATCACCGTCGAGCGGGCCGGCGACAACGGCATCTTCGTCGGCGGCAGCGACAACGTCATCGAGCGCACGGTGACGCGCTTCAACCGCGACTCGGGACTCCAGCTCTCCCGGATCGCCTCCACCACCCCCCAGAGCCAGTGGCCCTCCCGCAACCTGGTCCTGAGCGCGGAGTCGCACGACAACGCCGACTCCGACGGCGAGGACGCCGACGGCTTCGCGGCGAAGCTCACGGTCGGCCCCGGAAACGTCTTCCGCTACGCCGTCTCCCATCACAACATCGACGACGGCTGGGACCTCTACACCAAGACCGACACCGGACCCATCGGAACGGTCACGATCGAGGACTCCCTCGCCTACGAGAACGGCACACTCTCCGACGGCACCCAGAACGCCAGCGGCGACCGCAACGGCTACAAGCTGGGTGGCGAGGACATCGCGGTCGACCACGTGGTCCGGCGCAGCATCGCCTTCCGCAACGGCAAGCACGGCTTCACCTACAACAGCAACCCCGGCAGCATGGCCGTGTCGAACAACCTCAGCATCGACAACGCGCAGCGCAACTACTCCTTCGACGCGGGCACTTCGGTCTTCCGGAACAACACCTCGTGCCGGAGCGCCAGCGGCACGAACGACCGCACGATCGGTGACGTCGACGGATCCAACCAGTTCTGGTCCGGTACGAACGGCTCCCGGTGCGCCACGTACTCCGGCGCCCTGAGCTGGTCGTACGCCACGGACGGACGGCTCGCCGTGACCCTCGGCGGCAGGCCGGTCACCCTGTAGGCGGCAGGCCGGTCATCCGGTGGGAGTGGCAGGCCCGTCACTTTGTAGGTGACGGGCCTGCCACGGCTCCCGCTCCCGTGCGGCGTTCACGAAGCCGACACACGGCTGTCGTACGGCAGCGGGAATGACGTTGTGCGACAGGCCAGTTGGCCCTGACATGACTCTCGGAGCAGTCCTCAGCGCGACCACCCGCCAGCTCCCGATCGACGACACCGTGCGCCTCGCCCAGGAGGCCGGCGACGCCGGAGTGCACTCGGCGTGGTTCGGCCGGTCCTTCGCGTACGACTCCCCGTCGCTCGCCGCGATCGTCGGGCGCGAGGTGCCCGGACTGCAGGTCGGGACGGCGGCGATACCCGTCTTCGGCCGTCACCCGCTGATCGTCTCCAGTCAGGCCCAGACCGCGCAGGCCGCCACCGGCGGGCGCTACCACCTCGGGATCGCCCTCGGCACGAAGCACCTGACCGAGGACGGGTTCGGCATCCCGTACGAGCGGCCGGTCAAGCGGCTCCGGAAGTTCCTCACCGCCCTGCGTCCGCTGCTGGAGACGGGCTCCGCCGACTTCCACGGCGAGCTGCTGACCGCCACGACGCCGTGGCCGGCGGCCGTGCCCGGGGCCCGGCCGACGGTCCCGCTGCTCGTCGCCGCGATGGGGCCGCAGGCCCTGCGGCGGTGAACTCGCCGACGGCGTCCTGCCGTTCCTGGCCGACCGCGTGCGCTCGCCGAGGACATCGTCCCCGCCGTGCCCGCCGCCGCGGCGGCGGCGGGCAGGCCGGCGCCCCGGATCGTGGCCATCGTGACCGGCGTGGTCACCGCCGACGCCGGGGCCGTGCGGGAGAAGGCGACGGAGGCCCTCACGCTCTACGAGCGGATCCCCTCCTACCAGCGGGTCATCGAACGCTCCGGTGGCAAACTGGCCGGCGACCTGGCGGTGATCGGCGACGAGGAGACCGTCGCCGCGCAGGTGCGGCGCTACTTCGACGCGGGGGCGACGGAGGTGGTGTTCACGGCGACGGACCTGGGCGGCGAGGCCGACCGCAGCCGCACATGGAAGCTGCTCGGCGAGCTGTCGAGGGCGTCCGAGACGAAGAAGTCCGGCGCGTAGGCGTCGGCACCAAGAACTCCGACACGAGGGGGTCCGGCGCCGAGGCGTCGGGCACGAGGGGGTGAAGCCCCCCGGCATCACCCCCTCGGCCCTCGCTTCCCTCCGTCAGGAGGCGTGAGGGCCCACGTCGGAGGTCGTCAGGGGGCGGCGGACCGGGGCCAGGGTCGTGTACTCGTCGGCGCCGATGTCCCGCACGGAGCCACGGCTGTGGCCGTCCAGGTCCTCGGCCACGGTCACGCCCGTCAGGGTGGCCGCCCCGATCGCAGGGCTGCCCGCGGCGAGGCGGAACACGCCGTCGGACCCCTGCTGGAGGCGAGGGTCGACGCGGACGTAGCCCGCGGTGGGCAGGTTCCCGTCGGCCGCGGAGCCCCACAGGATGTTGCTCTGCCAGAGGAAGCCGGTGGTCGCGCCCATCGCGACGAGGCTGCCGACGTCGCCGACCAGGATGTTGTCGGCGACGACGACGTCCTGGGGCGCGTACTCCCGGGTCTCGCCCGAGAGCGTGCTCCTGTTGCCGCGCAGGGTGTTGTGCGCGATCACCGCGCGGTCGCACGCGTCGTTTCCGCGCCGCTCCTCGGTGGTCTCGCCCGCGTGGTGGTCGCGGGTGGAGCCGCTGCCGATGACGAGGGCGCGGCCCGAGAGTCCGGCGAGGTAGTTGTTGACGACGAGGTGGTCGTTGCCGTAGACGCGTACGCCGTCGGTGCCGTCGACGACGTGGTTGCCCTCCACCGTGGAGCGGTTGCCGTGGCGCAGCACGATGCCGCCGCGGCTGTCGCGGATCGTGTTGTACCGGACGGTGTTGTCGGAGGACTTCACGGAGACGGCCTCGGGGTCGCCGTCGCACCGCTCGAAGAGGTTGTACTCCACGATCGCGTGCGCGCTGGAGAGCGCGCGGCCGCTGACGCCGAGGCGTATCGGTTCGCCGCCGTTGGCTCCGGTGTAGCTGTGGTCGGAGAAGTGGTTCTTGAAGAGCTGGAGGCGCTGGGCCATGGCGGTCGTGCCGGGGCCGTCGACCACGACGAAGATGCCCTCGGTGGTCTTGTCGTGGAAGTGGTTCCGGTCGATCTTGGCGTCGTCGCCGCGGACGACGACCCAGTCGAGGCCGCTGATGTCGGCGAACCGGAAGTCGTTGCGGGTGAGCCGGACGCGCGGGCTGTCCGCCGGGATCTCCAGGGTGGTGCTCTGCCGCACGGCGAAACCACTGATGACGATGTTGCTGGAGTTGCTGAGGACGAAGCTGCGCTCGCCCTGGAGCACGGCGCCGCCGCGCGACTCGGAGACGATGGTGATGGGGGCACTGCTCGTGCCGTTCCGGCCGGAGACGGTGATCGCGGTGCCGGACGGGACGGTGTACGTGCCGGCGGCGACGACGATCCGGTCCCCGGCGACCGCCCGGTCGATCGCACTCTGGAGTCCGGTCAGGCTGGTGACCCGTGTCTCCGTGGCCGCCGACGCACCGGTCGCGAGCAGCGTTTCGAGCGGCACGGCGGCGACCGCCGCTCCCAGCAGTCCGCCCTTGAGAAACGCGCGACGCCGCATGATGCCTCCTGAAGTCTTCCCCCGTTGCCGTCCGGACGGTACGGCAACTCCCCCAGCTTCGGGCCGGTCGCTGGCGTTCCGCTTACGCGCCGCTAACGGCGGCCGATCGGGTGGACCTCGGGGGCGGGGGCGAGCGGCGGCCCGTTCGCCCTCGGGGGCCGGTTCACGATGGCCCCGGCGGAGCGCCCCGGTCTCCGGGCCCGTTCGGCCATTCGTCCGCTCGACCAGGTGAAGGGGGAGAGATGGCCGGCCGACGCAGGGCGATCGCCCGACTGCTGACGATGTGCCTGGCGGTGGGCGGGGTCGGGGCCACGGCTCCGGCCGCCGCCGAAGCGCCGGTGGTGCGCGGCGCGCTCCCCGCCGACCAGACGATGATCTCCCACGACGACCTGCGGACGGGCTGGGACCGGGACGAGCCCGGTCTCGCCCCCGACCAGGTGTCCAGCTCGGACTTCGGCCTCCAGTTCTCGACCACCGTCGACGGCCAGGTGTACGCGCAGCCGCTGGTCGTGGGACGCACGCTGGTCGCTGCCACCGAGAACAACAAGGTGTACGGGATCGACGCGGCCACCGGGGCCATCGGCTGGACCAAGGACCTGGGTGCCCCCTGGCCGGCCTCGGCGATCAGCTGCGGGGACCTCGTGCCGAACATCGGGGTGACGGCCACCCCGGTGTACGACCCGGCGACGAACGCCGTGTATTTGACGTCCAAGGTGAACGACGGTCCCGACCTCCAGCACCCCAACTGGTACGTGCACGCGCTGGATCCGGTGACCGGGGCCGAGCGCGCGGGCTGGCCGGTGAAGGTGGCGGGCGCGCCGGTGAACGACCCGGGGCGGGCGTTCAATCCGTACACGGCGGGGCAGCGGCCGGGGCTGCTCCTGATGGGCGGCTCCGTCTACGCGGCCTTCGCCTCGCACTGCGACCGCGGTCCGTACGTCGGGTACGTGCTGGGCGTGAGCACCTCGACGCGCCGGACGACGCTGTGGGCCACCGAGGACTCCTCCGCCAACGGCATGGCCGGGATCTGGATGAGCGGTGGCGGTCTGGTCTCCGACGGCCCGGGCCGGATCCTCTTCTCGACGGGCAACGGGGTCTCCCCCGCGCCGGGTCCCGGCAGCCTGCCGCCGGGGCAGCTCGCGGAGTCGGTGGTCCGGCTCGGGGTGAACAGCGACGGCACGATGTCGGCGCAGGACTTCTTCAGTCCCGCCAACGCCTCCCAGCTCGACCTGAACGACACCGACCTCGGCTCGGGCGGTCCTGTGGCTCTCCCGGGCCCGGTCTTCGGGACCAGCCGGCATCCGCGCCTCCTTGTCCAGATCGGCAAGGACGGGCGGCTGTTCCTGCTCGACCGGGACGACCTCGGCGGCCGGAGTCAGGGCCCGGGTGGTACCGACAAGGTGCTCGGCGCCTTCGGCCCGTACGAGGGGGTCTGGGGGCATCCCGCCGTGTACGGCGGGCAGGGCGGTTACGTGTACACGATCGGCAGCGGCGGTCCGCTGCGGGCGTTCGCGTACGGGCTCACCGGCTCGGGGATGCCGGGCCTGACCAACACGGGCAGCGGTGCGCAGCGGTTCGGCTACACCTCGGGCTCTCCGGTGATCACCTCGACGGGGACGAACGCGGGGTCGGCGCTGGTGTGGGCGATCGCCGCGGACGGGGCGAGCGGCGCCAACGGGCAGTTGCGCGCGTACGACGCCGTGCCCGTGAACGGGTCGCTGCGGCTGCGCTGGTCGGCGCCGATCGGGGTGGCGTCGAAGTTCGCCGTGCCGGCCACGGACGGCGGGCGGATCTACGTGGGCACCCGGGACGGTCATGTGCTGGCCTTCGGACGGCCGGCCAACAGCGCCCTGACGGGTGAGCCGGTGGACGCCGGTGAGGTGGCGGTCGGGGCGACGGGGACGGTCACGGCCACGGTCACGGCGACCCGGGACGTGACGATCACGGGGGTGAGCACACCGGCCGGAGGTCCGTTCTCCGCGACCTCCGCCGGGCTGCCGCGCACGCTGCGGGCGGGCGAGACCCACACCGCGCGGGTGGCCTTCTCGCCCACGTCTCCCGGCCCGGACACCTCGGCGCTGACCTTCGCGACCGATCTGGGCGACAGCGCGCTCGGGCTGACCGGTTACGGCACCCGGCCGGGGTTCCTCGCCTCGCCGGGCGCGCTCGGCTTCGGCACGGTGCCGACCACGACGAGCAAGTCGCTCGGGGTGACGTTCACGAACACGGGGACGGCGGACGAGACGATCTCGTCGGTCTCCCTCCCGGGTGCACCGTTCAGCGCGGCGGACCCGCCGGCCGTCGGCACGGTCGTGCGACCCCGGCAGTCCGTCACCGTGCAGGTGGTGTACGCCCCGACGGCCGCCGGAGAGCACACGGGAACGCTCGCCGTCGGCGGCGCGAACGGCACGGCGTCCGTGGCCGTGACGGGCACGGCGGTGACCGGGCGTGCGGAGCTCACCGTCACGCCCACCTCGACGGCCTTCGGCGAGGTGAAGGTCGGCCAGTCGGTGACGAGGACCTTCGACATCAGCAACACCGGCAACATCCCGCTCACCATCACCAAGGCGAAGCCGCCCGCGGCCCCCTTCCACGTCACGAACCCGATCAGTGAGGGCCAGGTCCTCGGCCCCGAGGACGTGGTCCACCAGGCCGTGACCTTCTCGCCCACCTCGATCGGCGCGGTGACGGCCGCGTACGAGCTGACCTCGGACGACGGGCGGGGCCCGCGCAACGAGGCGCTGACCGGTACCGGGGTGGCGGGCACCGGGGTCACCGTGCCCTCGCCGGGCGCGGGCGGCTGGCGGCTCAACGGCGCCGCCGCGATCTCCGGCAACGACCTCCAGCTCACTCGGGCGAGCGCCTCCCAGCGGGGTTCGGCGGTCTGGCCCGTCCCGGTGCTCACCGACGGTCTCAAGGCCTCGTTCACCACGGTGATCGGCGGCGGTACCGGCGCCGACGGTCTGACCTTCGCCCTGCTCGACCCGGCCAGGACGACGCCCACCGCGCTCGGCGCCGTCGGCGGCGGCCTCGGCTACGCCGGGCTCCCGGGCGTGGCCGTCGCCCTCGACACGTTCCGCAACACCGGGGACCCGGCGGCCAACTTCGTCGGTGTCGCGACCGGCGGCAGCGGCTCGGCCCTCACGTACGCGGCGACGACGACCAGCGTGCCCAACCTGCGGGCGGGCACCCACACGGTCACCGTCGCGGTCACCGGCAAGACGGTCACGGTCTCCGTCGACGGCACCCAGCGCCTACGCACGACGGTGGCCTCACTGCCTCCCGCGGCCCTGCTCGCCTTCACGGGGGCGACCGGGGGCCTGACCGACATCCACGCGGTGCGCGGCGCGGCGATCACCTCGCCCTCGTACGCGCTGCCGCCGCCGGGCCCGAACGGCTGGACGTACAACGGCGCCGCCGCCCTGTCCGGCACGAGCCTCGTCCTCAACCCCGTCCAGACGTACGTCAAGGGCTCGGCGATCCAGGCCACGGCGGTGCCGTCGGCCCGGCTGCGGGCCCGCTTCACCGCGACGCTCTCGGGCGGCACCGGCGCCGACGGGCTCGCCCTGCTCCTCCTCGACGCGACCCGGACCACGCCGAAGGCGCTGGGCTACGGGGGCGGCGGGCTCGGCTACAGCGGGCTGCCCGGGATCGCCGTCGCCCTGGACACGTTCCGCAATCCCGGCGAGCCGTCGTCGAACTTCGTGGGCGTGGCCACGAGCGGTTCGGCGTCCACGCTGCGGTACGCGGCGACCTCGACCGCGGTCCCCGCGCTGCGTACGGGCAGTCATGTGATCGACGTGAACGTGACCGCCGCCGGGCGTCTCCTCGTCCTCGTCGACGGGGTGCAGGTCATCGACGTGGCGGTGTCGCTGCCGAAGAACGTCCTGGTCGGATTCAGTGGCGCGACCGGTGGCTTGACGGATCGTCACACGGTGACGGGGGTCCGCGTCGGGTACTGAGCGAGGTACCGGGACGGCCCCAAGGGGCGGCGACCCGGCGCCTGTCCGCATGCTGGACAGGCGCGGTAGTCTTCTTCGCCTTTCGGAGCACGTACCCGATCTCTTCCGTGAAGCGAGCGATACACATGACCGAACTGAGCCGGATACTCGTCGACGAGTGCCTGCACGGGGAGGGCGCGCTCGGCGAGGCCGTCGCCCGGGCCGATTTCCCCCCGGCCTTCGAGAAGGCCTGGCGGTCGCACCTGCTGCACCGTCCCTGGTTCGTGGACGCCGCCGAGACGGAGGCCTTCGCGCGGGACCTGGGAGGCCTCTTCGACCTCCTGGTGTCGCTGCCGCGGCGGATCTTCGACGGCGACATGGAGCGGTACGGGGCGGCCATCGGAATCGACCCCCGGCTGGTGTCGCTGCTCAGCCGGGGCGGATCCGGGATTCCCGACCGGCTGGGCCGCGCCGACGCGTACCACGACGGCACCTCGTACAAGCTCCTGGAGTTCAACCTCGGCAGCGAGGTGGGGGGCCTTGAGCTCGCCGTGTTCAACCAAGGGCTGCTCGCTGTACCGGAGTTCGGGGAGTTCGCACGGAAGCACGGGCTCGATCACGTCGACATCGGGGCCCGGATGGCGGCCGTGCTGCGCGAGCGGGCGAAGCCGGCGCTCTCGGGCGGCGCGGAGCCGGTCGTCGGGCTCATCGAGGGGCGCGGCGGGGTCGCCGCGTACGGTCGGATGATGGTCGCCACGCAGGAGGCGATGGCCGTGCACGGTCTGGACGTGCGGGTCGGCGAGGTCGGGGACGTACGCACCCGGGCCGACGGCAAGCTGACGCTGGACGGGACCCCGCTCGACCTGGTCGTGCGGAACTTCGCGGCCAGTCAGCTTCTGGAGGATCCGGCGGGTCCCGAGGTGGCGGAGCCGTTCTTCCGCGCCCACGAGGCGGGCAGGACCGTGCTGTTCACCACCCTGGAGAGCGGCTTCTACGGAAACAAGAGCGCGTTGTCGCTGCTCACCGACCCGCGGTGGAGCGGGGCTTTCGACGCCGACGAGCGGGCCCTGGTCGAGCGGCTGCTGCCGTGGAGCCGCACGGTGAGCGCCGCCGGCCCGGCCGGGGTCGCGGAGATCGTGGACCTCTGCCGGGAGCGGCGGGAGGAGCTCATCCTCAAGCCCGGGGCCGGGTACGGCGGTCTGGACACGTTCGTCGGCTGGGAGAGCACGGAGGCCGATTGGCAGGCGGCGCTGTCCGTCGCGGTCGAGCACGGCGGGTACGTGGCCCAGGAGCGGGTCGTCCCGCGTGCCGAGCCCGTCTACGACCCGGCGACGGGGGCGGTCGACGACTGGATCGCGGTCCTGGGGGTCTTCCTCACCGACGACAGGTACGCCGGGACGCACGCGCGGGCGAACCGGGCCGACGGGGGCGCGATCGTCGGCCTGAGCAGCAATCCGGGCACCCGGATGGTGGGCGTGTTCTCGCACCCTTAGGTGTCGTCGCGTCCGCCGCTTGGGTGTCAGCGCGGCCGTCGTTCGGTCGTCAGCGCGTCCGCCCTTCAAGCGTCAGCGCGTCCCGTCCCTCAGGCGTCAGCGCGTCCGCCCTTCAAGCGTCAGCGCGTCCCGTCCCTCAGGCGTCAGCGCGTCCCGTCCTTCTTCCAGGGGCCGACGCCGAGCCGCCCCGTCGTGCCGAGGTCGAGTTCGGGCGTCACCATGACCGGGGCGGCGCCGGGCTTGGCCCACACGCGGGCGTAGGGGGCGTTCACGGGATCGCCGGCCTCGGTGGTGTTGCGCCAGACCAGGCCGGCGTGGGCGCGCTCGCCGGGCGCGAGCACGAGCGGCCGCGCCGGGCCCTCGGCTCCGGTGCCGCCGGCGATGCCCTCGCCGCCCTGGACGAGTCGCACTCCACGGACGGGTCCGCGGTCCTCGTCGGCGAGCGCGACGCGGGGGAAGCCGTTCAGCGCGTAGGGCGCGGTCCCGCAGTTCTCCAGGTGGAGGCCGACGACCCGCAGCCCCATGGCGGCGTCGCCGTCGTCGGCGTACACGCGCACGCCCGAGGGCGGGCAGGGGCCCGCCTCGGAGGGGGCCTCGGCGGTCGGGACGCTCCTGACCTTCAGGATCCGGACGCTTCCGGCGCCGCCGGCCGCGTCCGGGGGCACGTCGGTGGCGGTGACGGTGCGTCGGACGGTCCTGCCAGGGGCGACGGCCGGGACCGTCTCCTCGGTGGTCGCCAGCGCCTTGCCGGTCTCCGACAGGAACGCGAAGACGATCGTGAACGTGAAGGGCTCGGTCTCCTCGCCGGTGACCGTGTACTCCGCACAGGGCTGGAGTCCACCGGGCCTGGGGCTCGCCGTGCTCGTCCCTGTGCCCGCGCCCGCCCCGGTCCCCGTGACGGTGACCCCGTCCACGGTCGCGCCGTCACCGGGCCTGGCCGCGCACCCCGCCGCCGTGGCGGACGGCGCCGCCGGGCCGGCCGCCGGCTG
This sequence comes from Streptomyces sp. NPDC055103, assembly GCF_053607625.1. Lineage (NCBI taxonomy): Bacteria > Bacillati > Actinomycetota > Actinomycetes > Kitasatosporales > Streptomycetaceae > Streptomyces > Streptomyces sp. NPDC055103. The sequence goes on along the minus strand of NZ_JBSGTX010000064.1, from coordinate 40,102 downwards.
CTCCGTGCCGCAGGCCGTGAGCAGCAGCAGGCCGGCGACGGCGGCGGGGAGAGTGGCTCTACGCATGCGGGGCGGCCTCCTGGGGGCGCAGTGCCGCCACCGCGCTGAGCATCAGCTCCAGGGCGAAGGGGTAGCCGCTGTCCCGCATGTCGGCTGCGAGGAGCGGGTAGGTCGCGGCGATGTTCGGATGGGTGTCCGGCGACAGTCTGCCGTACACCGACTGCCAGACCGCTTCGTCCCCCTCCCGGGCGGCGGGCGGCAGGGCAGCCGCGGCGGCGTCCTGGGCGGCGAAGGCGAGGGCCTGGTCGACGAAGGCGTGGTAGATCCGCACCGCGAGGGGGTCCGGGAAGCCTCCCGTACGGAGGATGCCGAGGATCCGCTCGACGGCCTGGGTCTCGTGGTGCCGGCCGGTCGTGCGGTACGCGCCGAGGACCGCGGCCTGCGGATGGGAGAGGTAGCAGGCGTGGACCCGCAGGCCCATGGTCCAGAGGTCCGTCCGCCAGTCCCCCGTGGCCGTCCAGCCCTCCTGCGCGCGGCCGATGAGCTCGTCCGCGATCGCGAGGAGGAGGGCGTCGGTGTTGCGGAAGTAGCGGTAGAGCGCACTGGGGTCGGAGCCGAGCGCGGCGCCCAGCCTCCGTACCGACAGGGCTTCGGCGCCGTGCTGGGCGACCAGGCGGAGCGCCGTGTCGACGATCAGCTGCTCCGAGAGCACGGCGCCCTGCTTGGTGGGGCGGCGGCGTTGTCGGCTGCCTTCGGGGACCACGCGTTCGGACATGGCCGGGACCTTACGTCAACACCATTGACGTGTAAACAGCCTTGCCGCTTCCATAGCGCCAACCACCCCGCCGCCTCACGTTCTGGAGCATGCGCATGGCCAAGGCCGATCTGGTCTTCACCCGCGGTCCCGTCTTCACGGTGGACCCCGCCCGCACCCGGGCCACCTCGCTCGCCGTCGTCGGCGACCGGATCGCCGCCGTCGGCCACGACGAGGTGCGCGAGCTCATCGGCCCGGACACCGAGGTCGTCGACCTGACGGGGAAGCTGCTGCTCCCGGGCTTCCAGGACGCGCACGTCCACGCGGTGTTCGCCGGGGCCGAGCTGGCCCAGTGCGACCTGTCGGGGACCGTCGACGTCGACGAGTACCTGCGGCTGGTCCGGGAGTACGCGGACGCCAACCCTGACCGTGAGTGGATCTCCGGCGGCGGCTGGTCGATGGAGAGCTTCGAGGGCGGCCTGCCGACCCGGCAGCTGCTCGACTCGGTCGTCCCTGACCGGCCGGTCCTGCTGTCGAACCGTGACCACCACGGCGCCTGGGCGAACACCCGGGCGCTGGAGCTGGCGGGGCTCACCGCCGACACCCCCGACCCCGCCGACGGCCGCATCGAGCGGGAGGCGGACGGCACCCCGAGCGGCATGCTCCAGGAGGGCGCCGCCGGCCTCGTCGGCCACCTGGAGCCGCCGATGTCGGACGCGGACCGCCTCGCCGGGCTCTACCGCGCCCAGTCGCTGCTGCACTCCCTCGGTGTCACCGGCTGGCAGGACGCGATGCTCGGCGAGTTCCACGGGCAGCCCGACCCGTCCGACGCCTATCTGACGGCCGCGCTCGACGGCACACTCACCGCCCGGGTGACCGGGGCCCTGTGGTGGGACCGCGAGCGTGGCGCCGAGCAGATCCCCGAGCTGGTCGCGCGGCGCGCGAAGCTGAACGCCAGCCGGTTCCGCGCGACCTCCGTCAAGATCATGCAGGACGGTGTCGCGGAGAACTTCACCGCCGCCATGACGACCCCGTACCTGGACGGCTGCGGCTGCGCCACCGCCAACTCCGGGCTGAGCTTCGTCGACCCGGACGCGCTGCGCGGGTACGTGACCGAGCTCGACGCCCTCGACTTCCAGGTCCACTTCCACGCCCTGGGCGACCGGGCCGTCCGGGAGGCGCTCGACGCGATCGAGGCGGCCATGGGGGTCAACGGTCGCCGCGGCAACCGTCACCACCTCGCGCACCTCCAGGTCGTCCACCCCAGCGACCTGGCCCGGTTCGCCGCGCTCGGCGCCATCGCCAACATCCAGCCCCTGTGGGCGGCCCACGAGCCGCAGATGGACGAGCTGACCATCCCGTTCCTCGGCACGGAGCGCTCCGCCTGGCAGTACCCCTTCGGCGATCTCGTCCGCGCGGGGGCCACGCTCGCCGCCGGCAGCGACTGGCCCGTCAGCAGCCCCGACCCGATCGCGGGCATCCACGTGGCCGTGAACCGCCGGGACCCCGAGTCCGCCGACGCGCCGGTCTTCTACCCCGAGCAGCGGCTCGACCTCCCGACGGCGCTGGCCGCCTACACCGCCGGCACCGCGCACGTGAACGGTCTCGACGACGCGGGCAGCCTGCGCCCCGGGAACCTCGCCGACCTCGTGGTCCTGGACCGCGACATCCTCACGGGCCCGCCCGAGGAGATCGGGCAGGCCCGCGTGGAGCGGACCTACGTCGGCGGCAAGCTCGTCCACGCGAGCTGACGGCGCCGGGCAAGGTCGGGTCTAGTCGTGCTTCCGCACCGAGGACGCGCGGACGTCGAGGCGGGTCGGGACGAGTGTCCCGGCCGGCTCCCGGCGGTCGTGCTCCAGGACCGTCACCAGATGGTCGATGCCCGCCTCCGCGATCGCCTCGGGCCGCAGGCTCAGGGTGGTCACGGGCGGCTCGGTGTGCTCGGCCGTGACGTCCTCGCTCACACAGACGAGGAGCAGATCGCCGGGTACGTCGTAACCGTGGCGACGCGCCGCCTCCAGGACGAGGGGCGGGCTCGCCTCGGCGACGACGAGAAGGGCGTCGGGCCGGTCTCCGCCGCCGGATCGGCCGCCACCGTAGGGCCGGTTTCCGCCGACGGGCCGTACCCCGCCGTCGGATCGGTCTCCGCCGGCCGGCCGGACTCCGTCATCGGGCCGGTCCTCGCCGTCGGGCCGGTCGTCCTCCTCGGCCGCCGGGACTCCCGTCAGGGCGGTCTCGACGGCGCGGACCACCGGTCCGTTCCCGTGTTCCGCGACCCGGACGACCCGCTCCGGCAGGCCGTGCTCCGCGCACCACTCCCGGTGGGCGGCGAAGACCTCGGCGTGGAAGCGGGTGGTGCTGTCGGGTACGACGAGGACCGGCCTCCGGGCGCCCTGCTCCAGGAAGTGGTCCAAGGCCGTGCGGACGGCGGCGCTCGCGTCGACGTCCACCCAGTAGGCCCCGGGCCGCCCCTCCACGGAGCGGTCGCTGAAGACGGGGATCCCGGCGGCGATCATGTCGTCGACGATCCGGTCGTCGGCACCGGGGTCGGTCACGACCACCGCGTCGAGCGGCAGACCGGCCCACTCGCTCTGCAACGAACCGGTGGGCAGCAGGACCATGGCGTAGCCGCTTCGCAGCGCGGTCGCCGCCGTGGCCCCGGTCAGCCGGGCGAAGTACGGCGAGTCCAGGAACACCGAGGGCGCGTCGGCCATTTCGCCCACCACGTACCCGATCAACTTGGCTCGCCCCGCGCGTAGTTGGCGCGCGGCGGCGTTGGGTCGGTAGCCCATTCTGCGCGCGGTCTCACGGGCCTTCTCCCGCACTTCGGGAGAGAGCCTCCCGGTGTCGTTGAGAGCCGCCGAGACGGTCGTCTTGGACAGGCCCGCCTCGCGGGCGACGTCGACGAGACGGACGCGCGGGGTGGGTGCTGCGCGCTGCCCGCCGTGCCGTGATCCAGAGGTCATGGAGCGATGTTGCCACCCCCCTGACCTTTGCAAAACCGTTCCCGCAGGACCTTGTGCGGGAACGTTCCCGCACTAATACTCGCTCCATCCCCCCAGCGCCCGTCACTACACCCGTAAAGGGGTGGGTCTGCATGCGCATGTCGAGAACCATCGCGCTCCTCACCTGTACCGCCGCCCTCGCCGCCACGACCGCCGCCTGTTCCGGCGCCACGAAGCCCCAGGCCGCCCCCGGCGGCGGGGCCGGCTACGAGGTCACCCCGACCTCGCCGCCCGCGAAGGGCACCCTGGACTCGTTCACCTGGTCCCTGTACGCCGAGCCGTACACGCTCGACTACGCCCTCGCGTACGACTACCCGCCGAACACCGTGCTCGCGAACGTCTGCGAGCAGCTCTTCCGGGTCACGCCCGACATGAAGATCGAGCCCGGTCTCGCCGTCTCGTACAAGCAGCCCGACCCGCGCACGCTGGTCTACACCCTGCGCTCCGGGGTGAAGTTCCACGACGGCACGACGATGACCGCCGACGACGTCGTCGCCTCCCTCAAGCGCCAGATGAACCCGGAGACCGGCTCTCCCTGGGGCTCGGCCTTCAAGAACGTCGACACCATCGAGAAGACCGGCCCGCTGGAGGTCACCCTCCGCCTCGGCAAGGCCGACGTCCTCCTGCACGAGCTGATGGCCGCCTCCCCCGGCACCATCGAGAGCGCCGCCTACCTGGCCAAGGCCGGCAAGGACTACGGCACCCCCAAGGGCGGCGTGAACTGCACCGGTCCCTTCGCCCTCGACAAGTGGGACGCCGGCTCGGGCATCACGCTCAAGAAGCACGCCGCGTACTGGGACACGAAGCTCTCCCCCAAGTCCGAGTCCGTCAAGTTCACCTTCATCGAGGACCCGGCGGCCCGTACGAGCGCCTTCCTCTCCGGCACCGCCGACGGCGGGTACCTGGTGCCCTCGTCCTCGCTGGAGCAGCTGCGCTCCAGCGGCAAGGGCTCGGTCCTCTTCGGCCCGAACACCGCCGCCGCGGACCTCGCCGTCCTCGACTTCCGCGGCCCCCTGGGCAACCTCAAGGTCCGCCAGGCCCTCTCCATGGCGCTCGACCGGAAGAACATCATCAAGGCCGCCGCTGGTGGCGTCGGTGTCCCCGCCAAGGCTCCCGCCGCGCGCGGTGCCTGGGCCCTCCTCCCGGACAAGACCGCCTCGCTCTACGACACGCTGCCCGAGCCCGCGTACGACATCGCCGCCGCGAAGAAGCTCGTCCAGGAGGCCGGGGCCACCGGCCGCACCATCACTCTGGTCACCAGCACCCTCGCGCCCGAGATCAGCGTCGTCGCCAACGCCGTCCAGGCCGCCGGCCGACAGATCGGCCTCGACGTCAAGCTGAAGTCGGTCGCCCCCGAGGCGTACAGCAGCATCTTCGTCGACCCGAACGCGCGCACCGGCCTCGACCTGGTCATCACCAACGGGTACGACAACACGCCCGACCCGCTGGAGTTCTACCAGTACCTCCGCACCGGGGACTTCGGAAACTACGGCAACTGGTCGGACGCCGAGTACGACGTCGCCTTCGACCGCGCCAACTCGGAGCCCGACCCGGCCAAGCGCGCGGAGAAGACCGCCGAGCTCCAGAAGATCGCGATCCGCGAACTGCCGATCATCCCCGTGTACGAGGCGCCCTACTCGGTCTTCCTCGGCAAGCGCATCACCGGTGCCCCCACCGGCATCGCCCAGCTGTACTACCCGTGGGCCGCGACGATCGGGGCCGCACAGTAATGACCCGATACCTCGTCGGCCGGCTCCTCGGGCTGGTGGCGGTGCTGTTCGTGACCTCGCTCGTGGTCTTCGGCTCCCTCCACCTGGCCCCCGGCGACCCGGTGACCTTCCTGCTCCACGGCCGCCCCGCGACGCCCGAGGCCGTGGCGGCCCTGCGCTCCGAGTACCACCTGGACGACCCGCTGGCCGTCCAGTACGCGAAGTGGCTCGGCGGCGTCCTCCAGGGCGACTTCGGCACCTCCGCCCAGTTCCACCAGGACGTGACCGACCTCATCGGCTCCCGTCTTTCCGGCACGGCCCTGCTCGTCGCGTACGCGGCGCTGCTCGTCGCCCTCATCGGCGTGGGCTCCGGCATCCTCGCCGCGCTGCGCCCCGGCCCGCTGGACCGTACGGTGCTCATCGGCACCGGTGTCGCCACGGCGACCCCGTCCTTCGTCACCGCCATCGCGCTCGTCTCGGTCTTCTCGGTGCAGCTGGGCTGGTTCCCCGGCCCCGGCGGCACCCCGGTGGGCTTCTCCCAGCAGCTGTACCACCTGACCCTGCCGGCCTTCGCCCTGGCGATGACCTTCGCGGGACTGCTCGCCCGGGTCACCCGCTCGGCGATGCTCGACGAGCTCGGCCGCGAGCACGTCGAGGTGGCGCGTGCCCGCGGCGTCGCCGGGCGGACCGTGGTCCGCCGGCACGTCCTGCGCAACGCCCTGGGTCCGGTCGTCACCGTCGGCGGCACGATGCTCGCCGGTCTGCTCATCAGCACCGCGATCGTCGAGACCGCCTTCGACGTGCCCGGGCTCGGCTCCCTGCTCGTGTCGTCGGTGACGGCCCAGGACTTCTCGGTCGTGCAGGCGATCACCCTGCTCAGCGTGGCCGCCTTCGTCCTCGTGAACCTCGCCGTCGACCTGCTCGCGCCCCTCATCGACCCCCGGCTGTCGCTCCACGGGGAAGGCTCCTCATGACCACCACCATCACCCCGGCGCCGTACCGCAGGCCCGGCATCCGCCGGCTGCGCGTCCTCGGCCAGGGGCCCCTCTTCACCGTCTCGGTCGCGGTGCTCGTCGCCCTCGTCCTGGTCGCCCTCCTCGCCCCCGTAATCGCCCCGTACGACCCCGAGGCCCTCGACCTCTCGTCGAGCCTCGTCGGGACCAGCGCCGACCACCTCCTCGGCACCGACCAGTCCGGGCGCGACATCCTGTCGCGACTGCTCCACGGCGCCCGCACCGGACTCCTCGGACCGCTGCTCGTCGTCGCCGTCTCCACTCTGCTCGGCACCCTGATCGGTGTCGTCGCGGCCTGGCGGGGCGGCTGGGCGGACACGCTCCTGTCCCGGTCGATGGACATGGTCTTCGCGATCCCCGGCCTGCTCCTGGCCATCCTGCTCGTGACCGTCGTCGGCTCCGGGATGACCGCGCCGGTGATCGCCATGGCCGTCGCGTACACCCCGTACGTGGGCCGGCTTGTGCGCGGCATCGCGCGCCAGGAGAAGGCCCGCCCGTACATCGAGGCCTACCGCGTGCAGGGCTGGTCCGGGTGGACCGTCTGTCTGCGCCACCTGCTGCCGAACATCGCCCCGACGGTCTTCGCCCAGTCCGCGATGAACTTCGGGTACGCGCTGATGGACCTCGCGGCGCTCTCCTACCTGGGCTTCGGTGTGCAGCCGCCGACCGCCGACTGGGGCGCCATGATCAACGAAGGCCAGTCGGCCGTGCAGCAGGGGGCGATGCTGCCCGCCCTCGCGCCCTCCGCGTGCATCGTGCTCGCCGTGGTGGCGTTCGGCATCGTCGGCGAGGGGCTCGCCGACCGGATCGCGAAGCGTGAGCGGTGAACGGCATGAACGAACAGCGGCATCAGGCGGGAGCACGGGCCAAGGCCCCGATCCTGGAGATCGAAGGCCTCGACGTCCGGCTGCCCGAGGGCCGCGCCGGGCGGCCGATCCTCGACGGCGTCAGCCTGCGGGTCGGCGCCGGGGAGAGCGTGGGCCTGGTCGGCGAGTCCGGCTCCGGCAAGTCGGTGGCCTGCCGCAGCGTCCTCGGGCTGCTGCCCGGGGGCGCGCGCACCACCGGCGCGGTCCGGGTCGCCGGCCGGGACGTCCTCACCATGAACCGCGCGGAGCTGGCCGGGCTGCGCGCCCGGCAGGTCTCCATGGTCTACCAGGACCCGCGGGCCTCCGTGAACCCGCTCCGCCGCGTCGGCGACTTCCTCACCGAGGGGCTGCGCGCGGCCGGCACCCCGCCCGCCGCGGCGACCGCGCGGGCCCTGGAGCTCCTCGAAGCGGTCGGGATCCGCGACCCGAAGGGCGCCCTGCGCCGTCGGCCGCACGAGTTCTCCGGGGGCATGCTCCAGCGCGTCGTCATCGCCGCGGCGCTCGCCTCCGAGCCGGCGCTGCTCGTCGCCGACGAGCCGACCACCGCCCTGGACGTCACCACCCAGGCGGAGATCATCCGCATCCTGACCCGGCTGCGGGCCGAGCGCGGCACGGGCATGCTCTTCGTCACCCACGACCTCGAACTGGCCGCCGCCGTCTGCGACCGGGTGTACGTGATGTACGCGGGCCGGATCGTGGAGACACGCGGCACCGACGAGCTGTTCGACCGGCCGCGCCACCCGTACACGGCGGGCCTGCTCGGCTGCACGCCGAGCATCGCCCCGGGCGCCCTCGCGCCCCGGCCCATCCCGGGACGTCCCGTCTCCCTGGCCGAGACGCCGCCGGGTTGCGCCTTCGCCGCGCGCTGCGCCCACGCCGTGCCGCGCTGCTCCCAGGAGAAGCCGGTCCTCGCCCGGCACGGCGACGGACTCGCCGCCTGCCACCGCGCCGACGAAGGGATCACGCTGTGACCGTCTCAGCAACGAAGGCACCGGTCGTCGAGGGGCTGGTCGTCGAGGGCCTGCGCAAGACGTACGGGGACCACACGGCCGTCGACGGCGTGTCCTTCTCCCTGGCCCCCGGGTCCTCGCTCGCGATCGTCGGCGAGTCCGGCAGCGGCAAGACCACCACGGTCCGGATGCTCGTCGGTCTGGAGCGCCCGGACGGCGGCACCGTCCGCCTGGACGGCCGGGACCGTTCCGCCCGGCCACGGGGCCGGGCGGAACGGCTCGCCAGGGCCCGGGAGATCCAGATGGTCTTCCAGGACCCGTACCTCTCGCTGGACCCCCGGATCACGGTCTCCGGCTGCCTCGACGAGGTGCTCCGCCTCCACACCGGTCTCGACGGGACCGCCCGCGCGGCCCGGGTCTCCGAGCTCCTCGACCAGGTCGGGCTCGGCACCCGCGAGGCCTCGGCGCTCCCCCGCGGGCTGTCCGGCGGCCAGCGGCAGCGCGTGGCGATCGCCCGCGCCCTCGCCGTACGGCCACGGGTCCTCGTCCTCGACGAGGCCGTCGCCGCGCTCGACGTGTCGATCCAGGCGCAGATCCTCGAACTCCTCGCCACGATCCGCCGCGGCTCGGGCATCGGCTACCTGTTCGTCACCCACGACCTGGCCGTCGTCCGGCACATCGCGGACGAGGTGATGGTCCTCAAGTCCGGTCAGGTCGTGGAGGCCGGTGCGACCTCACGCGTACTGGAGTCCCCTGAACACCCGTACACCCGGCTCCTCCTGGACTCGGTGCCCCGCCGCGGCGGGTTCTCCGCGGGCGGGTGACGCGCGGGAAGGTGCGGCACGGGAAGGTGCGGCACGGGAAGGCGTAGCACGGGCGGGTGACGCGTCTGCGGGTCCTGCCACCCTCCGTCGCTCCCCCGCCCCGGTGTCACGCGCGGAGGTGCCCGAGGACGGAGCGCATCGCCCGTTCCACGGCGGCGCGGGAGGCGTCGGTGGGGTCGACCAGTTCGAAACTGTGGTGGCCCCGCGGCACGTCGACGAGTTCGACCTCCACCCCGTTCTTCGCGGCGGCGTCCAGGAAGTGCTGGACCGTCGTCGCGAAGGCGGGGTGTTCGCGACCGGCCCGGGTGAGGACGACCGGCGGCCCGCCCGGCTCCGGGCGGAGCACGTCGACCGGGCTGAAGCGGGCCTCCACCGCGCCCCAGCCGGGCAGCGGCGCGAGGGCGGGGTAGTTCGCCGCCACGCACCGCAGCCACGGCGGGGGCGCGGCGAGCCAGTCCGCCGCGAGCAGTCCGCCGGTGGAGAAGAACCAGAGGGCGACGCGGTCCCCGTCCACGCGCGGGTCCGCGCGGACGAGAGCGACGGCCTCGGCGAGGTCCTCGGCGGCCCGCGGGTAGTCGGCGAGGCCGTGCAGCCGGTGGTCCAGGGTCACGCCGACGACGCCGAGGCTCGCCGCGTAGCGGCCGTATCCGAGGAAGAACGGTGTGTCGCGCGGGGTGGGCCGCTGGTCGGGAGCGATCGGCCCGCCGTGGACGAAGACCACGGCGGGCCGCGGGCGCTCTCCGTCCTCGCCGGTCGCCGGCAGGTGGAGGTCGATCCGTCCCCGCCGCTCGCGCGGCGCCTCGGGGACGTCCAGGAGGAACGGCAGGAGGTGCGTCGGCGGCCCCGGTTCGTGGGCGCGCTCGGGGGCGGTCACCCGGTGGCCCTCTCCGGCCGCCGCGCGGAGCAGCGTCTCCGCGAGCTCACGGGGTGCGGAGAGCATCGGCCAGTGCCCGGTGGCCAGTTCGAGGAAGCGCGTCCCGGTGTCGGCGAGTGCCCGGAACTGCGGCGGGCCCGATTCCACCAGCATCCGCACCAGGTCGACGCTCGATCCGTTGGCCGTGCAGAGGACGCCGGTGACCGGCAGGGCGGAGGCCGCGCCGGTCAGACGCAGGGGCTGGGTGAGCGTGCCCGGCGGCTGCGGGGCGGCGAGCCGCTCCAGACGGTCCAGCGCTTCGGAGGGGACACCCTCGGTGCTGCCCCAGCGCGGCCAGGTGTCGCGCGTCGGCGGCGGTACGGGCCCGCCGTCCCCGGCCGTCCCGGTCGGTGCCGCAAGGCGCGCCCGGACCTCCGGGTCGGGTACGGAGCGGACGGCGGCCTCCCAGTTCATCGGGAGCGGGGTGTCGAGCGCGACGATCCGGGCGACGCGCTCGGGACGCCGGTCGGCGGTGCCGAAGACGGGATGAAGGCCGTAGCCGTGGCCCACGAGGACGACCTCGGCAGCGCCGAGCCCGTCGACCAGCCGCACCAGGTCCTGGACGTGCGTCTCCAGACCCGTACCGGGCCCGGCCTCGCCGCGACGGTCGCCCATGCCGGTGAGCGTCACCGAGTGCGCCTCGGCGCCCGCCTCCCGGAGCCGTTCGGCCGTCTCCTCCCACACCCAGCCCCCGGTGAAGGGGCCCGGCACCAGCACGAACGTCGTCATGATCGTCTCCTCGCGACTTCTGGGCGATGCGTCGCGGTCACGTTAGGAACTCCCCCTGGGGGAGATTCAAGGAGCGCTCGCCCCTGCGCTCCGGGCATGTGCGAGGGTGTACGCATCCCCCGAGGAAGGTGCGACGCGTGGTGTCCGACGGCCTGTGGACCATCGGCGAGCTCGCCGAGCGGGCGGGTGCCACCGTGAAGACCGTGCGTTTCTACTCCGACCGGGGCCTGTTGCCCGAGGCGGGGCGCAGTTCCGGCGGGCATCGGCGGTACGGGCCCGAGGCCCTTGACCGGCTGCGGCTGATCCGTTCGCTGCGCGCGCTCGACCTGCCGGTGCCGGAGGTCGAGCGGGCCCTCGACCGGGACGAGGCCCTGGAGGAGGTCGTCTCCGGGCAGTTGCGCGAGGTGGACTCCCAACTGGCCGCGCTGCGCTGGCGCGAGGCGTCCCTGCGGCTGGTCCGGGACTGCGTGCCCGGGGAACGCGCCGAGCGCCTGCGGCTGCTCGGCGCCGTGACCCTCCCGCCCGGCACCGGTGCCCTGGCGCGGTTCTGGCGGCGGACGCTGCCGGTCCGCCTGCCGGCCCGGACCCTGTCGACGGTCCTCGACTCCGTCGTGCCGCAGCCCCCGAGGGAGCCGAGCCCCGCGCAGGTACTGGCCTTCGCCAGGCTGCACGAGCTGGTCACGGATCCGCGCCTCGACCGGCCGGAACTCCGGCCGGCGCCACCGCTGCCGGACGGGGAGTACAAGCCGGAGGTGCTGTACGAGGGGCTGGCCGAGGCGTACGCGCTGGCCGCCTCCGCGACGACCGTACCCGGCGAGGCTGCGCGGGGATACGGCGAGGCGCCGCACGGGTACGGCGAGGCGCCCGCGTACGGCGATGTCCTCGGGGACGGGGATTTCCTCGGGTACGGCAAGGCCCTCGGATACGGGGATGTTCGCAGGTACGGCGAGGCGCTCGACTGCTTCGTCTCCGCCTACGCCCACGCGAGCGGCGTCCCCGACACCCCCGCCTTCCGGCGCCGTCTCCTCGGTCCGCTCGCCCGGCACGACGGTCCCGTGATCCGCCGCTACTGGAAGCTCGCCACCGGCCTCTTCGGCCCGGGCGAGCCGGTCCTCGGCGCCCTCCACCATCACCTCTCCGTCGCCCTGTACGCCGAGGTCGAGGCCAGGGCCGCCTGACGGGCCCCCGCCAGGACCGAGTCGCGGTGGGGGCTCTACCACGAGCGTCTCGACCATCCGGAGCGGGACGACCAGGGCTGGCTGCACCACCTCGACCTGCGCAAATCCCCTTCCGGTGCTATGGAGTTCACGGCGCGTCCGGTCGAGCCGTACGTGATGCCGGTGGCGGAGTTCACGCCCCGGCCGGTCCCGAGCGGCCGCTCGGCGAGGTCGCGCTCGTGCCGGTGGCGACAGCCGGTCCACGGGACGGTGTCCCGACGTCCCGCCGGGCCGCGACGGCGGCTGCGCATGCCTCGGCCGAGGCGCCGGGTCCGGCCTATGTCGCCGCCGCCCCGCGCCGCACCTCATCCTGCTGCGCCTCCTCGCGCTCGTCGAGGAGTCCCCCGATCTGGCGGCGCTCCGGCCCTACCTCGACGACGCCGACCCCGCGGTCCGGGCGGCCGCCGTCACCGCGCTCGGGGAGACCGCCCCGGCCGGGGCGGGACCGGCGCTCGCGGCGCATCTGGGGGACGCGGCGCCGCAGGTGCGGGCCGCCGCCTCGGCCGCCCTGCGGGAGCTGGTGGAGGTGCTGCCCGCCGAGCCGCTGCTCGCGGCGGGTCTGCGCGAGGCGCTCGGCGTGCCCGACCCGGCCGTGCGCGGCGCGGCGCTCGACGTCCTGCGGGCCCGGCGGCTCGGCGACGCCGACGCTGTACGCGGCCTCGCTCGGCGACCCCGACGCCGAGGTCCGTATCCAGGCCGTCCGGGCCCTGGTCTCGATCGACGCGGTCGAGGAACTCGCGGGGCCGCCGCCGATCCGGCCCGCGAGGTGCGGGTCGCGGTGGCCCGCGGTCTCGCCGCTGTGCGGGCTCCCGCCCCGGAACCGCTGCTCGACGACCACGACCCGCTGGTCAAGGGGCCGCGCTGGCCGCGCTCGCGGGTACGGGCTGCCCGCCGGAGTACGCGGCGGCCGCGGCGGCGGCGCTCGCCGACACCGCCTGGCAGGTCCGAGCCGGTGCGGCGACCGCCCTGCGGGCCGCGCCGCCCGCGCCGGCCGTTACCGCGCTCGCGGGGGCGCTCGCCGACCAGAACGCCGACGTCCGCAAGGCCGCCGTCCTCTCCGTGCTCCCGCACGGGGCCGTGCCGGCGGCCCGTGCCGCCCTCGCCGCGGCGGCTGACGCCCGCGACGCCGACGTCCGTGCCTACGCCGCCCGTGTGGCGCGCGCCGCTCCCTGATCCGTCGCGGTGTGGAGGTGCTGGGCGCGGAGCCGGGCCGGCGGGTCGACGGGGAGGGTGCCGGTGAGGGGGAAGCCGCAGCCGAGGGCCGTACGGCAGGAACCTTCGTTGCCGACGGCGTGCACGAGTTCCAGGGGCCGTCCAGCGAACGGACCGCCCTCGCCCACCGCCCATCGGGAGACGAGGGTCAGGGCCCGGGACGCGATCCGGCGTCCGCGGGCCTCGGCGGCGGTCCAGTAGCCGACCCGTACGGGTGCCCCGTCGGTGTCGGTGGTCGAGAGCGCGATGTGGCCGACGGGTACGGAAGAGCCGGCCCGCCCGTCCGATCCGTTCGGTCCGTCCGGCCTGTTCTCGACTACGGCGAACGCGGCCCGGGTCCCCGCCTCCCAGCCCCGGCGCTGGGCGTCCACCCAGGCCTCGGCCTGGCCCACAGTGTCCAGATGGGTGACGAGCCAGGTGCGGAGCAGCACGTCGGCGTGGTGGCGTACGAGCGCGTCGGCGTCCTCGTGCGTCCACGGGCGCAGCAGCAGGGCGGCGGCGCCGTGGGCGGGGGTTTCCACGAGGGTGACCTGCGGGACGGCCTGCGATGTGCTCATGATCGGACGATATCCGGCGGGTCGGCGCACTCGGGTGCGTGGTGATCGGCGGCACATGGGTGAACGCGCGCATGCGAGGCCGTCAGGCGGGGAAGGGGCGCGGGGCGGTGTCGGGCGACCCGCGTTGAACGGTGGACCGAGGAGATGGTGTGGGTGACGGTGAGCGCGGAGGCAGTGGGCGCGCCTTGCTGGCTGAATCTGGCCGCGCGGGACCTCGACGCGGCGGAGCGTTTCTACGGGGCGGTGCTGGGGTGGACGTTCCGCCGGGGCGCTCTCGGTGACGAGTACGCGGTCGGCGAGCGGGACGGGGTGCCGGTGGCCGGGATCGCGGCGGTGGCCTCCGCGATGGCGGTGCCGGTGGCGTGGACGGCGTTCTTCGCCGTGGACGACGCGGACGCGGCGGTGGCGCGGATCCGGGAGCGTGGCGGCACGGTCGGTGTGGGGCCGGTCGCCTTTCCGCCCCGGGGGCGTGCGGCGCTGGCGACGGACCAGGAGGGCGCCGCGTTCGCCGTGTGGGAGGGGCGGCTGATCTCGCGCTGGCGCGTCGGCGAGCGGACGGCGCCGGCATGGCTGGAACTGCATACGCGGGACGCGTTCGACGCGGCGGTGTTCTACGGCGGGGTGCTCGGCTGGGCGGACGGGAACCCGGCGGGCGTCGAGGTCTCGTACGAGCAGGACCAGGTGGTGCTGCGGTGGCACGGCGAGGCCGTCGCGCGGCTGAACAGCGGGCCCGTCGAGTCCGCCTCGGCGCGGCCGCAGCTGCGTCCGCGCTGGCTCGTACGGTTCCGGGTGCCCGATCTGGAGGCGGCGACGGCCGCCGTCGTGAAGCACGGCGGGTCGGTGGTGCCGGGCGGCGAGTGGGGCGGCGTCCGCTCTCCTGAGGGCGCCGACGAGCATCGCGTGGTGGTGCGGGACCCGGACGGCGCGCTGTTCACCCTGGACGCGCCGACGGAGGAGGACAGGCCGTAGGAGCCCCGGCGGTCACGGCTGAGTGACCGTCGGGGCCGGCGTAAGGCCGGGTGGTGCGGGCTACCGCAGGGCGGCGCGCGAGGTGGTTCCCTCTTCGGTGGCGGGCCCGGACTCGCCGCCGGCCGTCCCGTCAGCCGCGGCGGCCGGGGGCTTGGCCGGGATGAGCGCGGCGACGACCGCGGCCACGAGGCCGACTCCGGCGCCGATCGTCATGGCGGCGCGGAAGCCGTCCTCGGAAGGCAGGACGTGTCCGCCGAGCGTGGTGGTCATCTGGGCGAGGGCGACACCGATGACGGCGGCGGAGGCGGAGGTGCCGATGGAGCGCATCAGGGTGTTGAAGCTGTTGGCCGAGGCGGTCTCCTCCTGCGGCACGGCGCCCATGATGAGCGCCGGCATCGCTCCGTAGGCGAGCCCCACTCCGGTGTTGCAGATGAGCGTCACGACGAGCAGGCCCCAGGTGGAGCCCATCAGCGCGAGCGAGGAGGCGTATCCGGCGGAGATGACCAGGGCGCCGAGGGCGAGGGTGACCTTGGGCCCGCGGGCGGCGGAGAGCTTGGCGCCGAGCGGGGCCAGGACCATCATCATCAGGCCGGCCGGGGCCATCCAGAGTCCCATCGCCCTCATCGACTGGCCGAGTCCGTAGCCGGTGGCCTCGGGCAGCTGGAGCAGCTGCGGGACGACCAGCGACTGCGCGTACATGGCGAAGCCGACGAGGACCGAGGCCGCGTTGGTCAGGAGGACGACGGGGCGGGCGGTGACCCGCAGGTCGACGAGCGGGTCGCGGGTGCGCAGCTCCCACGCGCCCCAGGCGAACAGGACGATCGCCGAGCCGGCGAAGAGGCCGAGGGTGGTGCCGCTGCCCCAGCCCCAGGTCGCGCCCTTGGAGACGGCGAGCAGCAGGGCGACGAGTCCGGCGCCGAGGCCGAGGGCGCCGGGCACGTCGAAGCGGCCGGGGGCGGGGTTGCGCGGTCCGGCGGGCACGACGCGCCAGATGAGCAGGCCGACGAGGACGCTGAAGGCGGCGGCGACCCAGAACAGCACGCGCCAGCTGGCGTTCTCGGCGACGGCGGCGGCTCCTGCTGAGCCGCATCCGCGTGCACGGGCCGATGTCCATCGGGCAGCTCAGCGAGGCCTTCGGCCTCGACGCCTCCACGCTCAACCGGCAGACCGCCGCCATGCTCCGCGCCGGGGTCGTCGAGCGCATCCCCGACCCCGACGGCGGCATCGCCCGCAAGTTCCGCATCACGGAGGAGGGCGAGCGGCGCCTCGACGCCGACCGGACCGCGAACATCGAGGGCCTTGAGCGGGTCATGGAGCACTGGTCGCCCGAGGACGTGGCCCGTTTCGCCGGCTTCCTCGAACGCTTCAACCGCGACATCGAGCGCCTGGAGGGCCGCCCCTGGCCCCGCCCCTGACGGGGAATCCGCTCCTCACACCCACCCCTGCGGGGCCCGTGGCCGATCCGGCCGCGGGCCCCGCTTCCGTCGGATCCCTTTACGGGCGGGCCGCGCGGCGGTAACTTCCAGCCCACGCAAGATGTTTCTGAAAGTTTCCGACTGCGTTTCCAAAGAGGTTCGCCGCCCGTCCGGGCCCGAGCTCCGACCGGTGACGCGGCGGCCCTGCCTGGAGATTCAGATGACTCGCACCCGCAGACGGCTGCCGGCCCGCCCGGTCGCCGCACTGGCGGCCGCCGCCGGCGTCCTCGGCCTGGTGGTCGCCGCGCCCCCCGGCGGGACCTCCCCCCGCACCGCGCCGGTCGCGGCCGCCGCCGAGAACACGGCCACGGTCTTCTACTGGACGAAGACCCGGAACTGGACCGCGTACAACCTGCATTACGCGCCCGACGGCGGTTCCTGGACGACCGTCCCCGGCGTCGCCATGGAGGCCGCCTGCACGGACTGGGTGAAGAAGACCGTCACCCTCGGCACGGCCACCGGCCTGCAGGCCACCTTCAACAACGGCACCGGTACGTGGGACAACAACGGCGGCAAGAACTACGCCCTCGGCACCGGCGCCGTCACCGTCAAGGACGGCGTCGTCGCCCACTCCGACCCCTGCGCGGGAACGGAGCCGACCCCGACACCGACGCCCACCCCGTCGGCCGGCGCCAAGGCCACGGTCTACTACTCGACCGAGGCGCTCGGCTGGTCCACCGTCAACCTCCACTACCAGCCCGTCGGCGGTGCCTGGACGACCGCCCCGGGCGTCGGCATGACGGCTGCGTGCACGGGCTGGTGGAAGCGCGAGGTCGACCTCGGGACGGCCACCGCCCTCAAGGCCGCGTTCAACAACGGCAACGGCACCTGGGACAACAACCGGGGCTCCGACTACACCATCGGTACGGGCGTCAGCACCGTACGGAACAACGTGGTGACGGCCGGCGCGACGGATCCGTGCGCCGCCGCCGTACCCGACACCCAGGCCCCGACGGCTCCCGCGCGCGTCACTGCCGCGGCGGACGGCATCTCCGTCCTCCTCACCTGGGACCCCGCCACCGACGACCGCGGGGTGACGAAGTACCAGGTCACCCGGGTCGGCGGCAGTGCCGGCACGGTCGTGACCGACGTCGGCTCGACCGTCTTCTCCGACACGGGCCTCGCCGAACGGACCACGTACAGCTACACGGTGAAGGCCGTGGACGCCGCAGGGAACGTCTCCGCCGCCTCCGCCGCCGCGACCGCCACCACCGGCGACAGGCCGCAGACCCCCGCCACCGGGAAGCCGCTCGGCACGGACCCGCGCAAGGACCCGATCTACTTCGTCCTCACCGCCCGGTTCCACGACGGCGACCCGTCGAACAACCGCGGGGGCAGCCAGCACACCAAGTCCGGCAACGCGGCCAACGACGACCCCATGTTCCGGGGCGACTTCAAGGGCCTCATCCAGAAGCTGGACTACGTCAAGGGCCTCGGCTTCTCGGCGATATGGGTCACGCCGGTGGTCCTCAACCGCTCGGACTACGACTACCACGGCTACCACGGCTACGACTTCTACAAGGTCGACCCGCGCCTGGAGTCCGCCGGAGCCTCCTACCAGGACCTGATCGACGCCGCCCACGCCAAGGGCATGAAGATCTACCAGGACGTCGTCTACAACCACTCCTCCCGCTGGGGTGCGAAGGGCCTGTTCACACCCACCGTGTACGGCGTCCGGGACAGCCAGTGGAGCTGGTACTACGACGAGAAGCAGCCCGGCTTCGAGTACGACGGCCTGACGGTCGACGCCAAGTCCGGGAAGTCGTACTACAACGGCGACCTGTGGTCGACGGCCGAGCCGACCGGAAACACCTGCCTGAACTGGGGCAAGCCCACGGGCGGGAAGAGCGCCGAGGGCTACACCGTCTACAACTGCCAGTGGCCGAGCCCCACGTCCGGCATGTTCCCGAAGGACCTCTTCCACCAGTGCTGGATCGGCAACTGGGAGGGTGAGGACTCGCGTTCCTGCTGGCTCCACGAGGACCTCGCCGACTTCAACACCGAATCCCCCGCCGTCCAGAACTACTTGATCGGCGCCTACAACAAGTACATCGACATGGGCGTCGACGGATTCCGCGTCGACACCGCCGTGCACATCCCCCGCACCACCTGGAACCGCCGCTTCCTGCCCGCGATCCAGGACCGGGTGACGCAGCGTCACGGCGCCGAGGCCGCGAAGAACTTCTTCGTCTTCGGCGAGGTCGCGGCCTTCGTCAACGACAAGTGGAACCGCGGCTCGGTGAACCACTCGGCGCAGTTCTACACCTGGAAGGAGCGCAAGGAGTACGACGCCGACGACGCCAAGGCCGCCCTGGAGATGTACGACTACGAGCAGCAGCAGGGCACGGGCAACCAGCCCACCTCGACCAACGCCTTCCTGAACGGGAACGCCTACCACGCCCCCGACAACAGCCGCTTCTCCGGCATGAACGTCATCGACATGCGCATGCACATGAACTTCGGCGACGCGTACAACGCCTTCTCCAACGGCAAGGACTCGGACGACAGTTACCACGACGCCACCTACAACGTCGTCTACGTCGACAGCCACGACTACGGCCCCAACAAGTCGAGCGAGCGCTACACCGGCGGCACCGACGCCTGGGCCGAGAACATGTCCCTGATGTGGACCTTCCGCGGCATCCCGACGCTGTACTACGGCTCCGAGATCGAGTTCCAGAAGGGCAAGAAGATCGACTGCGGGCCGTCCTGCCCGCTCGCCACCACCGGCCGCGCGTACTTCGGCGACCATGTCGCCGGCTCCGTCACGGCCTCCGACTTCTCCCAGGTCTCCTCGGCCTCCGGCGCCGTCGCCACCACCCTCCAGCAGCCCCTGGTGCGGCACGTGCAGCGGCTCAACCAGATCCGCCGGGCGATCCCCGCACTGCAGACGGGGCAGTACTCCACCGAGGGCATCTCGGGCGGCATGGCGTTCAAGCGCCGCTACACCAGCGGGAGTACGGACAGCTTCGCCCTGGTCACCGTCTCGGGCGGCGCCACGTACACCGGCATCCCGAACGGCACGTACACCGACGCCGTCACCGGCGACGTGAAGACCGTCAGCGGCGGAACGCTCTCGGTCTCCGCACCCGGCAAGGGCAATCTGCGGGTCTACGTCCTGAACGGCCCCGGCAGGATCGGCACGCCGGGCCCGTACCTGAAGTAGCGGACACCGTGCGGGGCGGGGGTCACCCGCACCCGCCCCGTACGGCGACACCCGCCCCGCACGGTCACTCCCGCCTCACGCCTCGCGCAGGGGCGTGCGGTGCAGGGTGACGAGAAGGAGCCAGACCCGCCCGGACATCCCGGCGGGGGTGCCCTCGACGAGTCCGTGCAGCCAGTCGGCCAGGACTCCCGCGAAGGTCGCCGCCACGGCCGAGGCGATCAGTTCCGGCTCGGGGGCACCGACCAGGGAACGCTCGGCGAGGCTGCGGGCCCGCAGGTCGTGATGGAGCACACGGCCGAGCGGCCCGCCGCCGCCCGGGCTCAACAGGGCCCGGTAGAGCGGGGCGTGCGGGGTGAGGTCTTCGAAGAAGGCGATCAGCGCGGGCGGCGGGACCGCCGGGTCGGGGACCCCGCGCCAGGCGTGCAGGGCGTCCACCGCGTCCCGGACGACATCGGCGCAGGCGTCGACGGCGAGCGCCTCCAGGTCGGCGTAGTGGACGTAGAAGGTGGCACGGCCGACCCCGGCCCTGCGGACCAGCGCGGCGGTGGTGACCTCCGCCAGGGGACGCTCCGCGCACTCGTCGAGGAGCGCCCGGCGCAGCTTGGCCCTGGTGCGCGCGGCCCGGGGATCCCCCGGCTCCCGCCCCCGCGACGCCGGGCCCCCCGGCATCGCGCCGTCGCCCGGTATCGCGGTCACCGGCTCAGCAGTACGGCGCCGAGGGCCAGCGCACCGGGCAGCGCCTGGGCGACGAGGATGCGGCGGTTCGCGGTGGCACCGCCGTACAGACCCGCGACGACCACGCAGACCAGGAAGAAGACCGTGACCCTGAACCCGGTCGGATCGTCGGCGATCAGACCCCAGACGAGGCCGGCGGACAGGAAGCCGTTGTAGAGGCCCTGGTTGGCGGCGAGGGAGGCGGTGGCACGGGCCATGTCCGCGTCGAAGCCGGACAGTGCGCGGCCCGGCTTCCGCTCCCACAGGAACATCTCGAGAACCAGGATGTACGCGTGCAGGGCGGCCACCAGGCCCACCAGCACGTTCGCCGTCGTCTCCATCACTCTCTCCTCACCACGCCACGCTTCCTGGACAGGTGTCCAGCATACATGGACACCTGTCCAGAATGTTCGGCACTTTTGACGCTGTTCGGTCAACAGTGCGTAACGCGAACGGGCTTCTCGGACAGAATGCTTCCCTCCGCCTCCCGAGTCTGGGATCTTGCATCCACCCCACACATCACAGGACCCGGCGGGCGCCACACGCGCCACCGGGTCATCGGAGGACGCATTGTTTTCCCAGATATCCAGCCGGTGGAGAATCTCGGCCATAGCCGTCGCGACCCTCGGCACGACCGTGGCGCTCGCCGCTCCCGCCGGACTCGCCCAGGCGGCGCCGACGGACACCGCGCCCGTCGCGGCCCGTTCCGCGGAGGCGACGCGGACCACCACCCCCACGACCACCACGGCTGCCGCGGCACCGGCGGCCTGGGCCGCGGGCACCCGCGCCTACCTGGTGATCACCGCGCCGGGCGGTACCTCCGCCGTCAGCGGCGCCGTGACGACCAACGGCGGCTCGGTCTTCGCCACGTACGACGCGATCGGCGTGATCGTCGCGCACTCGACCTCCGCCTCCTTCGCCTCGTCGATGCGGACCGTCGGCGGCGTCCAGCAGGTCGGGGCGACCCGTACGTCCGACGTCCCCGCCGACGCCTACAGCCCCGCCCTCCCGGCGAACCCGTCGCAGTCCGCGACGACGCTGACGGAGTCCAACCGCTGGGACATGACGCAGATCAAGGCCGACCAGGCCTGGGCCGTCACCACCGGCTCGGCGACGGTGAAGGTCGGCGTCCTCGACACCGGCGTGGACGACCAGCACCAGGACATCGCGCCCAACTTCAACGCCGCCGACTCGGCGTCCTGCGCCTACGGCAAGGCGGACACCCGCGCCGGCTCCTGGCGCGACGTCGGCACCCACGGCACGCACGTCGCGGGCACGATCGCGGCGGCGAAGAACGGCAAGGGCGTCATCGGCGTCGCGCCGGGCGTGAAGATCTCCTCGGTCCGCATCGCGGAGCCGACCAGCAGCCTGTTCTTCGCGGAGAACACGATCTGTGGCTTCGTGTGGGCCGGTGACCACGGCTTCAAGGTCACCAACAACAGCTACTACACGGACCCGTGGGCGTTCAACTGCCCGGACAACGTGGACCAGGCCGCCATCATCGAGGGCGTCCGCCGCGCCCAGGCGTACGCCGAGGGCAAGGGCTCGCTCCAGGTGGCCGCCGCCGGCAACTCGAACTACGACCTGGCGAACAAGACGACCGACTCCGAGTCCCCCAACGACTCGACCCCGGTCACCCGCACCATCACCAACGCCTGCATCGACATCCCGACCGAGCTCCCGGGCGTGGTGACGGTCGCCGCACAGGGCAACGGCGGCGCCAAGGCCTCGTACTCGAACTTCGGCAACGGCGTCATCGACATCGCGGCCCCCGGCGGCGACGGCACCTCCGGTGTCTACTCGACGCTCCCGGGCGGCAAGTACGGCAACAAGAACGGCACGTCGATGGCCTCCCCGCACGTGGCGGGCGTCGCGGCGCTGATCGCGAGCGTCAACCCGACGTTCACCCCGGCGCAGATCCGGGACCAGCTCGGCGTCCAGGCCACGGACCGGGCGTGCCCCTCGGACACCCGCTGCACGGGCACCACCACCAAGAACGGCTTCTTCGGTGAGGGCGCGGTCGACGCCCTGAAGGCCGTCGGGGGCACCACTCCGCCGCCCGGCGCGTACTTCGAGAACCTGACCGACGTCGCGATCGCCGACAACACGAC
Source organism: Streptomyces sp. NPDC055103 (assembly GCF_053607625.1). Classification (NCBI taxonomy): domain Bacteria; kingdom Bacillati; phylum Actinomycetota; class Actinomycetes; order Kitasatosporales; family Streptomycetaceae; genus Streptomyces; species Streptomyces sp. NPDC055103. The sequence goes on along the minus strand of NZ_JBSGTX010000064.1, from coordinate 17,918 downwards.
GGTCGACAGCCCGATCACGGTCAGCGGGGTCACGGGCAACGCCCCGGCGACCCTCAAGGTGGGCGTGGACATCAAGCACACGTACATCGGTGACCTGAAGGTCGACCTGGTGGCCCCGGACGGCACCCTCTACACGGTGCACAACCGGACCGGCAGCGGCACGGACAACATCGTCCAGACGTTCACGGTCAACGCCTCGGCGGAGGTCGCCAACGGCGTCTGGAAGCTCCGCGTGAACGACAACGCGAACCAGGACACGGGCAGGATCGACGCCTGGAACCTGACCTTCTAGGGCGGGTTTCGAAAGTAGCGTCGTCTGCCCGAAGGGCAGGCCGGGCGGCGTCTGGTGCGTGCGATCGCAAGGCGGAGGGTCGTCCCGATACTGGTGTATCGGGATGATCCCGACAACGCGGCGAGCGTGCGTGCCAGGCGTCGCCCGGCAGACGGGACTTTCGAAACACGCCCTAGCACCGCCGTTCGCACCACGCGACCCCATGACGGGGCCGGAGCCGCCTTGGCTCCGGCCCCGTTCGCATGTGCCGGGAAGGCCGGGCGAGAAAGTCCGTACCGAGGGGTAGGCCTGCCCGCCCCCCTTGCTATACGTTCCGTCTAACAAGCTTGCTAGACACCGCGTCTAACAAGCGTGCCCGAGGCGATCACGCGACCCCAGGAGCCGCACCATGGCAAGCAGCACCGTTCGCCCGGAGAGCCGGGACGCCACCGACTCGGACGTCGCCGAGCGGCTGCTCCGGTCGGCCGCGAAGCTCTCGTACGACCCCGCCGTCGAGGTCGACTGGGACACGCCCCTCGACAAGGACTTCCACGGACAGAGCCCCGAGTGGAACTCCCTCTACGGCACCGCCTACTGGCACGAGATGACCGAGGAGCAGCGCAAGGAGCTGACCCGGCAGGAGTCCGCCTCGGTCGCCAGCACCGGCATCTGGTTCGAGATGATCCTCCAGCAGATGGTGCTCCGCGACATCTACCTCATGGACCACACGGACCCCCGGTTCCAGTGGGCCCTCACCGAGGTCGCCGACGAGTGCCGGCACTCGATCATGTTCGCCCGGGGCTCCCAGAAGCTCGGCGCGCCGGCGTACCGGCCCCGTCGGGCCGTCCTCGAGCTCGGGCGCTTCATGAAGACCGTCGGCTTCGGCGAGGCCGCGTACGCCGGCATCCTCGTCGCCGAGGAGGTGCTCGACGTCATGCAGCGCGACTGGATGCGGGACGAGCGGGTCGTCCCCTTCGTCCGCACGATCAACAACATCCATGTCGTCGAGGAGTCCCGGCACATGAAGTTCGCCCGGGACGAGACGCGCCGCCACCTCGCCCGCGCGAGCAGGCCGCGCCGTCACTTCCAGGCCCTCGTGGTGGCCATCGCCGCGTACTACATCATCACCAGCCTGGTGAACCCGGAGGTGTACGTACGGGCCGGGCTCGACCCCGAGCGGGCCCGCCGCGAGGCGGCCGCCAACGAGCACTACAAGGCGCGGCTGCGCGCCAGTTGCTCCGGGCTCATGGACTTCCTGGCCGACGTCGGGATGCTGACGCGGCCCGCGCTCTTCTTCTACCGGCGCGCGCACCTCGTCTGACCCCCGCCGCCGCCCGCCGACCCCCGCCCCGTCTCCCGCATCAGAGTCGAGTCGACGCCATGACCTACGCCATCACCCAGACCTGCTGCTCCGACGCGACCTGCGTCGCCGTCTGTCCGGTCAACTGCATCCATCCGACGCCCGACGAACCGGACTTCGGCACCACGGAGATGCTGTACATCGATCCCCGGGCCTGCATCGACTGCGGGGCCTGCGCCGACGCCTGCCCCGTCGACGCCGTCGTCCCCGCGGACCGGCTCACCGGCCGACTCAAGGAGTACGAGGCGGTCAACGCCGCCTACTACGCGGACCGTTCGCCCGCCCCGGCCGTCGCCTCGCCCATGTTCCACGCCTGGGGCGAACCGGCCTTCTCCCGCTCGCTGCCCGCCGACTTCGCCCCGCTGCGCATCGCCGTCGTCGGCACGGGACCCGCGGGCATGTACGCCGCCGAGGACCTGCTCCTGCACACCAACGCCGAGGTCACGCTGATCGACCGGCTGCCGGTCGCCGGCGGTCTGATGCGGTACGGCGTGGCGCCGGACCACCCGGCGACCAGGGGCGCCGGGGACACCTTCGCCCGCTTCCACTCCCACCCCCGCGTCCGGCTGCGACTGGGTGTGGAGATCGGCCGGGACGTGACCGTCGAGGAGCTCGCCGCGCACCACGACGCGGTGGTCTACGCGGTGGGCGCGCCCGCCGACCGGCGGCTCGGCATCCCCGGCGAGGACCTGCCGGGCAGCGTCTCCGCGAGCTCGGTCGTCTCCTGGTACAACGCCCATCCGGAGACGGCCGCGGACGCGGTCGACGTGCCGGCCGGGCGGGTCGTGGTCGTGGGCAACGGCAACGTCGCCCTCGACGTCGCCCGGATCCTCGTCATGGACCCCGACTCCCTCGCCGCCACCGACATCGCCGACCACGCCCTCGGCGCCCTGAGCGCCGCGCGGGTGCGGGAGGTGGTGCTGCTCGGCCGCCGGGGCCCCGAGCACGCGGCGTATACGGCGTCCGAACTCCTCGCCCTGAAACACCTGCCGGGGGTCGAGCTGCTCGTCGACGACCGGGACCCGCGCACCGGGGAGGCGATCGACACCGCCGTACCCGGGGACCGGGCCGCGCTCCTGCGGGACGTGCCCCGCGAGCCGGTGGACTGGACGCGGGAGCCGGCCGCGGACCGGCGCCGGATCGTCCTGCGTTTCCACTCGGAGCCGGTCGAGGCCGTCGGTACGGAGCGGGTGCGGGCGGTCCGGGTGACGGAGGACGGATCGCCGGCGGCTCCGGAGATCGGGTCGGGTCTGCTCGTCCGGGCGATCGGCTATCGCGGGGTGCGTCTGCCCGGGCTGCCCTTCGACGAAGCGACCGGCACCGTGCCCCACGAGGCGGGACGGGTTACCGGACTGCCCGGCGGCTATGTGGTGGGCTGGGTCAAGCGGGGACCGTCCGGAGGCATCGGGGCCAACCGGGCGTGCGCGGAGGAGACGGTCGGGACCCTGCTCGCGGACGCGGTCGCGGGTGCGCTGCCCTCCCCCACGGGCACCCCGCAGGCCTTCCGCAAGCTGGTACGGAGCCGCAGCACCGGTCTCGTCGACGCGCGCGGTCTCGCGGCCATCGAGCGTGCCGAGCGGGCACGGGGCCGGGAGGCGGGGCGGCCCCGGGTCAAGCTGGCGACGGTGCCGGAACTCGTCGCGGCGGCGCGGGGCGGGCGGTGGCGCAGGGCGGTGTGAGGCGTGGGTGTCCGGCCCGGGACGGCGGGCCGGTACGGCTCAGACAGCGACGGCCGGGGCCGCCTGGCGGACCACGATCGCGTTGAGCCGGACGGCGAAGGGGACGACGTCCGTCAGCTCCAGGGTGGTGGCCTCGGCCTTCGGGAGCTCGACGGTCACGTCGACGCAGAAGGCGAGGGCGTAGATGTCCTCCCCGGTCGCCTCGTCCTGGAGGGCGAAGAACAGGTCCCGGTAGAAGCGGGTGCGGTGCTCGGACTCCTCGTAGAAGGAGAGTCCGGGCCGACCCTCCTTCGCGGCGAGGCCGGTGAACGCCTCGACGAGCTCCCGCTCGACGGTCCCCCAGAACCCCGCCTCCGCGTACTCCGGGGGAAGGGCCTGCCGGACGGCCTCCTTCAGCGAGAGCACCATGACCAGGACGGGGGCGTGCTCCTGGAGACCCCAGCCCCTGACCTGCCGCACGACGGTGGTGCCGGGGACGGCGGCGGCCGCCGCCCGTATCGCCTCGAAGTCGAAGTTGACGGTCGCGGGCGCGATCGCCTCCTGGAACACCCGGTCGATGGACCGGGCCCGTTCGAGATGATCCGGTCCCACCTCGACGACGGTCCTGAAACTGGCGGCCAAAGCTCCTCCTGCGTGATCTGGATGATCAGGAGGGGTCAGTATGCCGAGGCTCTCCCGCCCCGGTGAGGGGCGTCCGCCGTGCGGACAGCACGGCGGCCGGGGTCAGGAACGGCCGCGGGGCTTCCCGCCCTTGCCGCGGCCGGAACCGCCCGCGCCACCGGTCTTGCCGCCGCTCTTGCCACCGCTCCTGGCGCCGCCCTTGGCGACGCCCTTGCCGCCGCTCTTCGCGCCGCCCTTGCCCCCCGCCGTGGGCCTGCCTCCGGTGCGGGAGCCGCCGCCCGGCTTGGCGGACCGGCCCGGCTTCTGCTCCTTCCTCGGCTGCTTCTGCCCCTTCTGCGCCTCGGCTCGACGACCCCGGGTGCTGTTCACCGTCCGGCCTCGCACGATCCCGATGAACTCCTCCACCAGGTCGGGGGCCTCGTCGGCCGCCGGCCACGCCAGGGCCACGCGCGACTGCGGGACGTCGTTGAGCGTCCGGTACGTCAGGTCCTTGCGGTGGTGGAGCCGGGCGAGGGACTGCGGGAGGGCGAGCAGACCGACGCCCGCCGCGACGAGCTCGATCGCGTCGGCCGTCGTCTCGGGGCGCTCGTCCGCGAGGCGGCCCGGCGGCTGCTCCCAGCCGAGGGCGTCGTCGAGGGGGTGCAGGACGAGCTCGTCGGCGAGGTCCGACGCCCAGATCTCCTCGACCTCCGCGAACAGGTGGTCCTTGGGGACGACGACGACCGTGGTCTCCGTGTAGAGCGGGATGGCGCTGATGTCGTCACGGTCGACGGGCAGCCGGACGAGACCGGCGTCCGCGCTCCCTTCCCGGAGCGCGCCGAAGGCATCGGCGGGGTCCACGGCGAGAAGGCTCAGCGGCACGTCGGGCAGGCGCTCGTTCCAGATCCGCACCCACTTCGCGGGCGTCACTCCCGGGACGTACGCCAGCCGGAAGGCGGGGGAAGGGGGAGCGGAGGAGGGGGAAGGGGCGGGGGAATCCGTAGGGGATTCCGCGGGGGAAACGTCCGAGCCTGTCACCCCGCCAGGCTACCGGTAGCGGACATGGTCGGAGGTCGCCCGCATGCTCGATACTCTTGACACCATGACGTCGCACCAGAACTCCCAGACGATGAAGCCCGCGACCGCGGCGAAGAAGCTGGGTGTGTACCTCGAAGCCACCCCCGCCGAGTTCCAGGAGGGTGTCGTCTCGCGCGCCGAGCTGACCGAACTCCAGGCCGACCCGCCGGCCTGGCTCCAGGAGCTGCGCAAGAACGGCCCGCACCCCCGCCCGGTCGTCGCCAACAAGCTCGGCGTCTCCATCGCCGGACTCGCGCGCGGCGGGATCACCGAGCCGCTCACCACCGAGCAGATCGACGCGATCAAGGACGAACTCCCCGCGTGGCTCCGGAAGGAGCGGGCCACGCAGTCGGAGGTCCGCGCCGAGACCGTCCGCATCAAGGAGCGGGACGCGGAGCGGGCGCGCCGCGACGAGAGCGCCTGACACCTCCTCCCCACCTTTTCCACCGGCCCGTACCGAGTCGCTTCGGTACGGGCCGGTGTGGCGTGCGGGCGCGTGCGGGAGGCATGTCGTCATGAGTGACACGAGCACCGCCTCATGAGCGACACGAGCACCGCCTCCGAGCCCCCGGTCGTCGTCGGCGTGGACGGTTCCGAGCACAGCCTCCGCGCCCTGGAATGGGCCCTGGGCGCCGGGGAGAAGCTCGGGACGCCCGTGGTGGTGGCCCATGTCCGCTCCGACGCGCTCCAGCTCGGGGCCGCCCGGATCGCCTCCCTCGGCAAGGAACCCGAGCTGCCGGACACGGTGCTGAACGCCGTCAGGACCGTGGTGGAGGAGCGCGGGCACACCGTTCCCGTACGGTACGTCTCGCTCGACGGGACCGTGGGCGACGCGCTGCCGGCGGCGGCGAAGGGCGCACGGCTCCTCGTGACCGGCTCCCGGGGGCACGGCGGCTTCGTGGCGCTCCTGCTCGGCTCGACCAGCCGCACGCTGGCTATGACCGCCCCCTGTCCGCTCGTGGTCGTGCCGCACGAGGCGCGTACGGTCGAGCCGCCCGGCGGGCCGGACAAGGGGCGGGTCCTGCTGGGCATGCACCCGGAGGAGACCCCGGACGAGGTGGTCGCCTTCGCTTTCGAGGCGGCTCGACAGCGGGGCGTACCGCTGGAGGTCGTGACCGCGTTCCGCCTGCCCCCGCAGCCGAGCGCGCTGCTCGCGGCCCCGTCACCGGCGCTCCAGGTGCCACCGCCGCTGCCGGAGGCGGACGACTCGGCGGAGCTCATCGGGGAGGCGGAGCGGGAGCAGCGGGAGCGGCTCCGGCCCTTCGTGGAGCGGTGGCCTGACGTCCGGCTGGTTCCGTCCGTGGTGCCCGGGGACGCGGCGGGGCGGCTCGTGGAGGGTTCGCGGGATGCCGGTCTGGTGGTCGTCGGACGGCACCACCGGCACCGGATCGGCTCGCTGCTCATCGGTTCGGTCGCCCACGCGGTGCTGCACCACGCGCACTGCCCGGTCGCGGTGGTCCCGCCGGGAACCGCCGGGGACACCCTCGGGACATGACAGTCCCCGGCGGTCCTGATCGGTTCGCGCGGTCATCGGCCGTCGCCGACGGCTCCGTGCCCGACCGGCCCCGCCGGGGGCCTGGCCAGAGCCGAGTCAAGGGTCACGCGGGCCTTCGGACGTCTCCGTCGGCGGGTGCGGCTCTTTCCGGTAATCCGGTGTAAAAACGAGTTTCCTCCTTTTTTCGACCGATTCAAGGGGTTTCAGGCTTTTTCTTCTCCATCAATGGCGCCTGGTACACAGAGGCCGGCCCGGCTCAGGTACCGGGCGGTCCCGGTCGCGGTGCGTCACCGCGCGGGGTGTGGCGAGCGTGGTTAGCGTGGCTCACAGGAGTACGACATCGATCGAGAGAGAGAGTCACCGTCATGGCCTCACGACCTGAAGGCACGCCGGTCTGGACCGACGCGATGTTCACCGACGTCGAGGGCGCCAAGACGTTCTACGGTGACGTGCTCGGCTGGACCTTCGGCGAGTCCTCGTCGGAGTACGGCAACTACACACAGGCGTACAAGAACGGCAAGGCGGTCGCGGCCGTCGTCCCGCCGATGCCGGGGCAGGACGGGGAGCCGCAGTCGGCCTGGTGCCTCTACTTCGCCTCGCCGGACGTCTCCGCCACGGCGGAGAAGATCCGGTCGGCGGGCGGCACGATCCTCATGGAGCCGATGCAGGTCGGCGACTTCGGGTCGATGTGCCTCGCGCAGGACCCGGCGGGCGTGACGTTCGGCGTCTGGCAGGCGGGTGCCCACGAGGGCTTCGAGCTGGAGGGCGAGAGCGGCTCGTACGTGTGGGCCGAGGTCCTCACCCGGGAGCCCGGGAAGGCCGACGACTTCTTCACGGCGGTCTTCGGCTACCGCTCGAAGAAGATCAAGGACGAGCACATGGACTACCGGCTCTTCGACCTCGGTGCCGATCCGGTGCTCGGACGGATGGTGATGACGGCGGAGGACTACCCGCCGGAGATCCCCGCGTACATCCAGCTCTACTTCGCCGTGGACAACTGTGACAAGGCGGCCGAGGCGGCCACACGGCTCGGCGGGCGGAAGCTGTTCGGGCCGATGGACAGCCCCTTCGGGCGCTTCGCGACGATCCTGGACCCGCAGGGTGCGACGTTCGCCGTGATCGACGTCAAGACCACCGTCGGCGAGATGCCCGAGATGGAATGACCGGTACGGTCACCGCCCCACGACCCACCTGGTCGCGGGGCGGTTCCGTGCGTCCCGTCAGGCGGCGTCGCGGACGGCGACGATGCCGGTGAAGACGCCTACGTACGCGGTGCCGTCCGGGCCGATGGTGATCGGCGCCCAGTTGTTGTCGTAGGCGAGGCCGGTGCCGGTGAAGCGGGAGAAGGCCCGCTGTCCGGTGCGGAAGTCGACGGCCGTGAGGTACCAGGCGTCGATGCCGAAGCTGCCGGGGCGGTGAAGCACCCGGACAATGGAAGAGGCGCGTTCCGGTGGTTGACCCGCGGCATCGAGGAAGGCGGTCGCCATGACCAGCATCACCCAACGCATCGCCACCCTGTTCCGGATCAAGGCGAACAAGGCGCTGGACAAGGCCGAGGACCCGCGCGAGGTTCTGGACTACTCCTACGAGCAGCAGCGCGAGATGCTGCAGAGGGTGCGGCGTGGCGTGGCCGATGTGGCGACCAGCCGCAAGCGGGTCGAGCTGCAGGTGAACCAGTTGCGGCAGTCCACGGGCAAGCTCCAGGGCCAGGCGGAACAGGCACTTGCCATGGGGCGTGAGGATCTGGCCCGTGAGGCGCTGACCCGGCGTACGGCAGTGGACTCGCAGATCACCGATCTGGAGGGACAGCAGGCGTCGCTGAAGGACCAGGAGGAGAAGCTGACGCTGGCGGCGCAGCGTCTGGAGGCGAAGGTGGAGGCGTTCCGCACCCGTAAGGAGACGATCAAGGCCACCTACACCGCCGCCGAGGCGCAGACCAGCATCACCGAGGCGGTCACCGGCATCGGCGAGGAGATGGGCGATGTGGGCCTGGCGATGCAACGCGCGCAGGACAAGACCGAGCAGCTTCAGGCGCGAGCCGGTGCGCTGGACGAGCTGATCGCCTCCGGCGCGCTGGACGACGCCACGCTGCCGGCCGGCCGTGACGACATCCAGGCCGAACTCGAGCGCGTCACCGCGGGAAGCGACGTGGAGACCGAGCTGGCCCGGATGAAGGCGGCGCTCCCGGCGTCCACCGGTCCCGCGGCGGTGGAGGGCCTCGAGGGGAAGGAGAGGTCATGATCATGCGGATTCTCGGCGAGGGCCAGTACGAGATCGCCGAAGAACACCTCGATCACCTCAATGAACTGGACTCCGCCCTGCAGGCGGCCGCTACCGCGGGCGACGAGGCGGCGTTCGCCTCCGCCCTGTCGGCCCTGCTGGACGCGGTGCGCAGCCTCGGCACACGGGTGCCGGACGAGCGGATCACTCCGTCGGAACTCGTACTTCCCGATGAGGGCACCAGTCTCGCGCAGGTGAGCGAGTTGCTCTCCGACGAGGGCCTGATCCCGGGGTGAGTGTGTGATGCGCAGCCGCTTCGAGCCCGACCGGCAGCTGACCGCCCGCATGGTGGTCACGATGTTCCTGCTCGGGCTGGTGTACGTGGCGTTCATCGCCGCGCTGATCGTGCTGCTCAAGTCCGTCGTCCTGGTGGTCCTCATCGCCGCGGCGCTGCTGGGCGCGCAGTTCTGGTACTCCGACCGGATCGCCCTGTACGCCATGCACGGCCGCCTCGTCACACCCGAGGAGCAGCCCCGGTTGCACGGGGTCATCGACCGGCTGTGCGCCACCGCGGACATGCCCAAACCCCGGGTCGCCGTCTCCGACATGGACCTGCCCAACGCGTTCGCCACCGGCCGCAACGCCGACAACGCCGTCGTCTGCGTGACCACCGGCCTCATGCGCCGTCTGGAGACCGAGGAACTCGAAGGCGTCCTCGCCCACGAGCTCTCCCACGTCGCACACCGCGATGTCGCCGTGATCACCATCGCCTCGTTCCTGGGCGTGATCGCCGGACTCGTCGTCCGCTTCGCCTTCTACTCCCAGCTGTTCGGAGGACGCGACCAGCGCGACCAGAACACCGCCGTCGTCTTCATGGCCGTGATGACGGTCTCCGCCCTCGTCTACGCCGTCAGCTTCCTGCTCATCCGGGCCCTGTCCCGGTATCGCGAACTGGCTGCCGACCGCGCCGCGGCGATGCTGACCGGAAAGCCGTCCGTCCTGGCGTCGGCGCTGACCAAGGTCAGCGGCGACATCGCCCGTATCCCCACCCGGGACCTGCGCACCGCGCAGGCGTTCAACGCGTTCTTCTTCACCCCCGCCCTCGGGCCCGGCACGACCGTGGCGCACCTGTTCTCCACCCACCCCACCCTGGAACGCCGTATCGAGGCACTCGCGGAGATCTCCGCGCAGCTGGGCGAGGCAGGCGGCGAACCGCACGCCGGGGCGTGAGCAGAAGGAGCTGGTACCCATGGGATTCCTGGACGTCCTGTTCGGCCGGAGCAAGCCGGTCAAGCCTGACCTGGACCAGCTCTTCGGTCTTCCCTCAGCGGCGATCACCCTTCAGGCAGCCGTCGGCTTCACCCCGACCGGAGCGGGCTCGGTCTGCTTCGCCGCCATTGAGGGCGGGGCGTTCGCACAGGTCCAGCAGGAGGTACGTGCCCTCCTCGGTGCGGACTTCGAACGCGGTGACGCGCCGGTGGAGTTCAGCCGCGACACCTACGGATATTCGTGGCTGCTCTCCCGCCGCGACCCCGGCGACCTGACCAGCCTGGTCAACGATCTGCACGCGGTGAACACCGCCCTTCAGGACAGCGGCTTCGGGCCACAGCTGCTCTGCTCCCTGGTCACCTTCCACGACGCCGAGCTGCGTTCCCTCGCGCTCGTCTATCTCTACAAGCGCGGCACCTTCTACCCGTTCGCTCCGCTGCCCGGAGACAGGCGCGACAATCCGCTGGAACTCCAGGTCAAGGCTGTGGTCAAGGACGATCTGCAGATCGAGAAGGACCTGACCCGCTGGTTCCCGCTCTGGGGCGCCCCCGGCCTATGACGTGTCCAGATGGACGGACGCGAAAGGACCCGGCTGGCTGTACAGGGGTCGAGGAAGGAAAGTCGCATGGTCGCTCCCGAGAGGGGCTCTCGGCGCCACCTGCCACCATGCCCGTGATGCCGCCGCACCGAGGCACGTTCGGGTCGGCGTCGCAGTTCGTTCCCACTCCAGGATGCGCCTGCTTCACGAGCCCCGCCCGCCCTGCGGAACGAGCTGTTCGCGCCCCCTTGTCCCCTGGAGGTACCCGAACGGCCCTTCACCACGAGCTGCCTGCCGGGGTCGTCCTGATCAAGGACAAGGACTGCGGCAACGACCGAGGTGAGCGTTGATGACAGCGTACGAAGGTGACGTGCTGCGATTCAGCGGCAGAGCCGTAGGCACGCCCGAGCACCGTGCCACCGTCGTGAAAGGGCTCGGCCCCGACGGCGAAGCGCCCTATCGAGTGCGCTACGAGGATGGCCACGAGACAGAGATCTGTCCCGGTCCGGGATGCGTGATCGAGACCCGTCCGGTACGCGATCCCTCATCCGGGTAGCCCCACCACGAGCGGCGGTGGCCGGCTTCACCGACTGCGGCTATCAGGGGTGTCGGCTGTCGAGGACACCACACGATGGCCATGGCTCCGGCCCGGTTCAGGTACGTCAACGGTGGGTCCACAGCGGCTCCACGACCGCCCACTCGCTGTCCCATTCGTCCAGGGTGGCGGCCTCGGTGCGCCGCAGGCGCAGGCCGACCACGCCGGCGGCGGTCAGGGCGAGCGTCCCGGCGACGAGGGTGCCGCCGGCGACGGCGCCGAACTGTCCTTCGGCCGTACTGCCCGGGGCGCGGGTGACCGCCCCGGCGTCGTCGACCCAGATCGTCTTCGTGGTGCCTTCGGCGGTATGGGGCTGGACGGGAACCTTGCCGGTGCGCAGTGTGCCGTCGGGGGCGCGCCAGGGCCGCTGCGGCTGCCCGGGGGGCGGTGTCGCTCCGTCGCGCATGACGGGCCTCCAGGTGGGACGGCCCCCACCGGGCCCGCACGGGCTCAGCGGGGTGCGGGGGTTTCGGCCCCGAGGGGTGGATCCGGGACCTGGCCGGGCTTCATGTGGCGGATTCCGCCTCGCCGGGTCCCTCTGCGCGGGTCACGGGAACGGTGCGGGCGCGGCTCTCCTGGGGCTGCCGGACGGCGACGCTGACGGTAAGGATGCCGTCGGCGTACTCGGCCTTCACGTCCTCGGGGTCGATCACCTCCGGCAGGCGCACCGCGCGCTCGAAGGAGCCGTAGCGGAACTCGGAGTGGTCCTTCGTCTCGCTGCTCTCCTCGTGCTCGGCGCTGACCTTGAGCACGTCGCCGTCCACAGTGATCGTGATGTCCTCGTCCGGGTCCACGCCGGGCAGCTCCGCCTTCAGCACGTACCGTCCCTCGCCGCTCGTCACCTCGATAGGGATGGCGTGCCGGTCGAAAGCCATGCGCCACATCGGGAAGCGGGGTAGGTCGCCGAACCAGTCCCTGACGTCGGGGAACTCGGGGAAGAAGCTGCGACGACGTTCCATGCCAGTTGACATGATCGTTCGCTCCTTGCGTCGTGGATCCACCTGTCACCCCCACCCTGGCGCCCGTCGGCGCGCTCTCCGAGTGCCGGACGGGCCCGAGAAGGGGCCGGACGGGGCACGGCTTCCAGGGACCTACCGGCCCCTCCGGCGCACAGCTGCAACTTCACAGCGCTCCCGAGCCGGGTCACGTCGCGGCCCACATGCGCGGCAGGACAATCTGGGGTACTCCTCGAATGAGAGGAGTGGGCGTGCTTCGGCCCTCGGTCGCCGACGCTTGCGCGTCCCTTCCTGCCGCGTCGTTCGAGAGTGAGGCAGTTGCCATGGAGCCAGTCGTCACGGTCGGCCTGGACGGCTCGCCCGAGAGCATGGCGGCCGCTCACTGGGCCGCCGACGAGGCCGAGCGGCGCAAGGTCACTCTGCGCCTGATGCATGCCTGGCCCATGCTCGCGCCCGAGCCGGTCCGCGCCGCATCGGAGATCGATCAGAACTACTGGGCGAAGCGGCTCGTGCACCAGGCGCAGGCGGAACTCCAGGCCCGCCACCCGGGCCTCCTGATCGTCGGCAACCTGTTCGCCGACGACGCGCAGGACGCCCTGCTGAAGGCGGCGGCCGAGTCCGAGCTGACCGTGCTGGGTTCGCGCGGCCTGACTTCCTCCGAGAGCTACTTCCTCGGCTCCGTCAGCATGGCCGTCGTGGCACGGGCCACGCGGCCCGTGGTGCTGGTCCGTGCCGAGGCCCGCGAGCGGGGCTCGTCCCCCGCCTTTCGTAGCGTCGTGGTCGCGCTGAAGCTGCACGGCCCCTGCGACGACCTGCTCGCCTTCGCCTTCGAGGCCGCCGCGGCCCGCGGCGTACCCCTCCAGGTCGTCCACGGCCGAAGTCTGCCGCTCCACGCACACACCCCCTGGGGCGTGGATCATGACGTCACCAAGGAGATCACGGAGGAAGCGCAGAAGCAGCTGGCGCAGATCCTTCGCCCCTGGCGCGAGAAGTTCCCCGGCGTGGAGCCGGTCGACGCGATCCGCCTCGCAAGCCCTGCCGAGGCTGTCGTGCGCGCTGCCGAGGGAGCCGATCTGCTGGTCGTCGGCCGGCGCACGCACCGTCCCGCCCTCGCACCACGCCTCGGTCCCGTAGCCCACGCCGCCCTGCACCACGCGCGCTGCCCCGTCGCCGTCGTCCCCCATGACTGAGCCGACCCCGCTGAACGAGCTGATCGCGACGGTGCGCCAGGAGCACACTGCCACGATCCGGCCGGGCGCCTCTGACACCGGCGCACTCCCACGGGCGGAGGTGCGCGAGACCCATACCGCGGTCGTGCTGTTCGTCGGCGATCGTGCCTACAAGCTCAAGAAGCCGGTCGACCTGAAGTTCCTGGACTACACCACCGTGGAGGCCCGGCGGGAGGCGTGCGAGCGGGAAGTCGCTCTCAACCGCCGCTTCGCCCCGGACGTCTACCTGGGCGTGGGCGAGATTCGGGTCCCGGACACCGAGGCGCCCGAGCCTGTCGTGGCGATGCGCCGCATGCCGGCCGAGCGTCGCCTGTCCCGGCTCGTACGGGAGGGCGCGGCTGTCGACGATGCCCTGCGGGCCGTCGCCCGACTGCTCGCCACCCGCCATGCGAGCGCCCCCCACACGCCGGAGGTGGACGCGCAGGGCACCCGGGACGCCCTGTCGTCGCGCTGGGAAGCGAGCTTCGCGCAGGTCCGTGCGATGGCCGGAGAAGGCCGCGTGCCCGAGGGCGTGGCGGAGATCGAGCAGTTGGTCCGCCGCTATCTCGCCGGCCGAGAGCCGCTGTTCGACATGCGCATCGAGCAGGGCAGGATCGTCGACGGCCACGGCGACCTGCTCGCCGAGGACATCTTCTGCCTCGACGACGGCCCCCGCGTCCTCGACTGCCTGGAGTTCGACGACCAGCTGCGCTTCGTCGACGGTATCGACGACGCCGCCTTCCTCGCCATGGACCTGGAACAACTCGACGCCCCGGAGCAGGCGGCATTCTTCCTCGCCCGGTACAGCGAGTACTCCGGCGATCCCGCACCCCCCTCTCTGCGGCACCACTACGTCGCCTACCGCGCCTTCGTCCGCGCCAAGGTCTCCCTGATCCAGGCCCGCCAGGGCGCGCCCGACGCCGACCTCGCCGCACGGCGGCTGATCACGTCGGCCCTGCGGCACCTGCGCGCCTCCGCCATCGGACTCACTCTGGTGGGAGGACTCCCCGGCAGCGGGAAGTCCACGCTCTCCGGTGCGCTGGCCGATCGTCTTGGCGTCACACTGCTCAGCAGCGACCGGCTCCGCAAGGAACTCGCCGGCCTCCCCGCGGACCGGCCCTCTGCCGCCCCCTACGGCGAGGGCCTGTACACATCCGAGTGGACCGCCACGACCTACGCGGCCCTGCTGGAACGCGCAGCCACCCTGCTGTCCCGCGGCGAGTCCGTCGTCCTGGACGCCACCTGGTCGAGCGCCGAACAGCGCGAAGCCGCCCGGCGCGTGGCTGAACGCACCCATGCCGACCTCGTGGCCCTGCATTGCCAGGTCCCGGACGAGATGACGGCGGCCCGCCTGGAACACCGCGCCGCCGGACCGTCCGACGCCGACCTCGACGTGGCCACCGCCATCGCGGCGCGAGAGCCTCCGTGGGCAGAGGCCGTCGTGATCGACACCAGCGGTCCCTTGGAGGCCGCGGCCTCCCAAGCGCTGACAGCCGTACGCCCGCACGACACCGGCCCCCTCGTCTTCCGCCGCCCCTACATGGAGCCGGGATAGCAGCGAAGGACGCCGATGCGACCGACCCACAGCACGACTCACCCCATCGACCGGGAGAGCCCGCTCCCCCGTTCACCGCAAAAAGGAGACGTCATGACCGAGAACATCACCCCGAACGAGCACGAGAGGCTGCGCACCCTGGAGGCCCAGGTGCAGGTCCTGGCTCAGGCTGTCAGGGCGCTCGCCGAAGGGCTGGAGGAGATCCCCTCGGAGGACACCGACAGGGAGAAGCAGGCGGCTCGCGGCGCCCGGCTGGCACACGAGCTGCTCCTGGCCCAGGGACTGTAGGAACCGGGCCGATGAAGGTCTCCGAAGCGATGAGCCATCCGGCGGTGTCCGTGCCCACGAGGACACCGCTGAGACAAGTCGCCCGAGAGATGGCCGAGTACGGGGTCGGTTCCGTGATCGTCACCGAGGGCGACACCCTCCGAGGCATCGTCACCGACCGTGACCTCGCGCTGGCCGCTCTCGCAAGAAGTCTCGACGCGGACGAGATGATCGATTCGGTGATGACCTCGCCCGTGATCACGGTTGACGTCACCGATGACATCCACGTGGCCTACCGAACCTTCCGCAGGTCCGGGTTCCGTCGCCTTCCCGTCCTGGACGGTCACCGGGTCGTGGGCGTCCTGACCGTGGACGACATGCTCATCGACGTCTTCCAACGATTGGCCGACCTCCTGGGCCCGGTCGCCTGGAGCGTCCTGGAGGAACCACCCGGGCCGCCCTCCGCGGACCCCCGCTCACGCGGGGCCTGACAGCGGGACGCCTGGTTGCTCATCCCTTGACGACCCCGAGCGGTACCAGCCGGGCGACCAGCCGGGCGAGCCCCGCGCCCTCCGTGGCGACGGCCACGGCGTCGACGTCCTTGTAGGCGTCGGGCGCCTCCTCGGCAAGCGCACGCCAGGACTTCGGCCGTACAGCGATGCCGTGCGATTCCAGCTCCTCGTGCAGTTGCTCGCCGCGGACGCGGCGCAGCGCCTGGTGGCGACTCCAGACGCGTCCGGCACCGTGGGCGGAGGACCAGAAGGCGTCGTTGCCGACGACGCCGGCCATCACGTACGAGGCCGTGCCCATGGTGCCGGGCACAAGCACGGGCTGCCCGACCTCCGCCAGGTCGTCCGGCAGGTCCGGGTGTCCGGGCGGCAGAGCCCGGGTGGCACCCTTGCGGTGGACGCACAACCGGCGCCGTACCCCGTCCACATCGTGCGTCTCGATCTTCGCCATGTTGTGGGAGACGTCGTAGACGAGGTCGAGGCCCGCCCCTGCGACGACGGTGAAGGCGTGGCGCGCGGCCTCGGTGAGCAATTGGCGGTTGGCGCGTCCGTAGTTGGCGGCGGCGGCCATCGCCCCCAGATAGGCGCTGCCCGGCGTGGAGACGGCGGGCGCGCAGGCCAACTGCCGGTCCGGCAGCTCGATGCCGAAGGAGCGCAGGGACTGGTCCATGACACGGACGTGATCGCTGCACACCTGGTGCCCCAGGCCGCGCGAACCACAGTGGATCATGACGCACACCTGACCTGTGTGCAGCCCGAAGGCGGTCGCGGTGGGCCCGTCGTACACCCGGTCCACGGCCTGCACCTCCAGGAAGTGGTTGGCCGACCCCAGACTGCCCACCTGCCGGAGTCCCCGGTCCACGGCGCGCTGGCCGACCTGTGACGGATCGGCCCCCGGCAAGGTCCCGCGGTCCTCGCAGCGCTCCAGGTCGCGGGGCACACCCCGGCCGTGCTCGACCGCGTAGGCGGCCCCGGAGACCATGAGTTCCTCCAGCTGGGAGCGCCCCGACAGCTTCCACAGCCCGCCCGGTCCCAGGCCGCGAGGGACGGTGTCACCCAGGATGTCCATCAGGCGCCCCATCCGTGGGGCCAGCGGGCCGCGGTCGACGCCGGCGGCGAGCAGCCGTACGCCGCACGAGATGTCGAAGCCGACGCCGCCGGGCGAGATCACTCCGCCGGCATCCATGTCCGTGGCGGCCACCCCGCCGATCGGGAAGCCGTACCCCCAGTGCACGTCGGGCATGGCGTACGACGCGCGGACAATGCCCGGCAGCGTCGCCACGTTCACGACCTGTTCCAGCGCCTTGTCCCCCGCCGCCTGCGGCAGTAGCTCCCGCGTCGCGAAGACGACCCCGGGCACGCGCATCGGGACCTGCCGCTCGATGCGGAACCGGAACGGGGTCTCCTCGACCAGGGTGATGTCCATGCCCGCCACCTTCTCTTCGCGCCACGCGGGCGGCCCCGGACGCCGCCCCGGCGGCAGGCCCGTTCTTCGACACGGCGGTTCACGTGGCACGGATCCCCATCACTCCCAGTACAACGTCCGGACCGCGCTTTCGCGCGGCGGGTGCCGGGAACCCGCCCACGCTGGGCGAGGACCGCGGCGAGATCGAAGCGGCTCTGCGCGGGGGAGCTGGCCGAGGTGGTGACGGAGGACGACATCAAGGGCGACCTGCACACCCACACCGACCTCACCGACGGCCTCGCCACGCTGGAGGAGATGGTGAGGGCCGCCGCCGCACGGGGCTACGCCTACTACTCGGTCACCGACCACGCTCCGGACCTGTCCATGCAGCGCATGACCGACGAGAAGTTCCTGGACCAGCACGAACGCGTACGGGCACTGGACCGCAGGCGCCATCGGATGCGCCTCCTGCACGGCACCGAGCTCAACGTAGCCCCGGCCGGGAGCGTGGACGGGCCCGACGCGTTCCTCGCTGGCTTCGACCTCTGCGTCACCTCGGTGCACTCCCACTTCAGCCTCAACCGGCAGGCGATGGTCCGTCGGCTCGTCCGCGCCTGCGAGGACCCCCACGTCGGTATCGTCGGCCATCCCACCACCCGCCTCATCGGCAAGCGGCCGGGCATCGACGCCGACCTCGACGAGGTGTTCGCCGCCTGCGCCCGTACCGGCACCGCCCTGGAGATCAACGCCCAGCCCGACCGTGTCGACCTGGGCGACGAGGACATCCTCCGGGCGAGAAGTCACTAGGGCGTGTTTCGCAAGTAGCGTCGTCTGCCCGAAGGGCAGGCCGGGCGGCGTCTGGTGCGTGCGATCGCAAGGCGGAGGGTCGTCCCGATACTGGTGTATCGGGATGA
>NZ_JBSGTX010000063.1:0-50957 GCF_053607625.1 Streptomyces sp. NPDC055103 | reverse complement strand
GGTACGGACCACCCGGGTCCGTACCGGCCTCTCGGCATGCGTCCTGCGGCGCCCTACGCCACGAACGACCGTGGCGGTTCCCCGCCCCCGCCCCCCGCGCCGGACTCCACCAGGCGCGCCGCCGCCGCCAGGCGGACGGCGGCCTCGTCGGCGACCGGGCCGCCGACCGTGAAGGGCAGCCGGATGAAGCCCTCGAAGGCGCCGTCCACGCCGAAGCGCGGGCCCGAGGGGACCCGGACGCCGACGCGCTCGCCCGCCTCGGCGAGCCGGGAGCCGGAGAGCCCGCCGGTGCGGACCCAGAGGGTCAGCCCGCCGCGCGGCACCGAGAACTCCCACTCCGGAAGCTCCCTGCGGACCGCGGCGACGATCGCGTCCCGGTTCTCGCGCGCCTGAGCACGCCGGAGGCGCACGGCCTCCTCCCAGCCGCCGGTCCCCATCAGCCAGTTCACGCCGAGCTGTTCCAGTACGGGGGTGCCGAGGTCCGCGTACGCGCGCGCGGCCACGAGGGAGCGGATGACGTCGGGCGCGGCCCGGACCCAGCCGATCCGCATGCCCGCCCAGAAGGCCTTGCTGGCCGAGCCGACCGTCAGGACCGTCGAGCCCGCCGGGTCGAAGGCGCAGACCGGCCGGGGCATCTCCACGTCGTCGTCGAGGTGCAGCTCGGTCATGGTCTCGTCGACGACGAGGACCGTGCCGGCCGAGCGGGCCGCGTCGACGAGCTGCCGCCGCTGGTCCTCGTCGGCCAGCGCGCCGGTCGGGTTGTGGAAGTCGGCGACGACGTACGCGAGGCGGGGCGCCGCGTCCCGCAGGACCTGGCGCCAGCGGCCCATGTCCCAGCTGCCGAGCCCCTCGGACATGGCGACGGGGACGAGCCGGGCGCCGGCCTCCCGCATGAGCTGGAGGATGTTCGCGTACGACGGCGACTCGACGGCGATGCGCTCGCCCCGCCCCGCGAAGAGGTGGCAGATGGCGTCGATGGCGCCCATCGCGCCGGTCGTCACCATGATCTGCTCGGGCATGGTGGGGATGCCGCGCGCGGTGTAGCGGTCGGCGAGCATCTGGCGCAGCGCCGGCAGCCCTGCCGGGTAGTCGCCGTGCGTGTGGGCGTACGGCGGCAGCTCCTCCAGGGCGCCCTGGACGCCCCGGGTGAGCCAGGGCTCGGGCGCGGGCAGAGCGGCGCAGCCGAGGTCGATCAGGGAGCCGAGGGCCTCAGGGGGCAGCGGTTCGAGGCCGCGCGCGGGCAGCGGGTTCCCGGCCGGGACGGCCGTCCAGCTGCCGGCCCCGCGGCGCGACTCCAGGAAGCCCTCGGAGCGCAGCGCCTCGTAGGCGGCGGCCACCGTCGTCCGGCTGACCGTCAGGGCGACGGCGAGCTCCCGCTCGGCGGGCAGACGGGCGGCGACCGGGACGCGGCCCTCCAGGACGAGGAGACGGATGCCGTCGGCGAGGGCGCGGTAGGCGGGCGGCTTGCGCGCGCCGGGTCCGGCGGGTCGCTGCTGCTGCGCCTGGAGCTGCCGGGCGAGCTGCGCCGGCCCCACCGCCGAAGTCCACTGAGCCATCGAAATCAGTCCACCTTCATCGAATTGGCCATGGTTGGCAGCCAATACCCCGCCACAGAGTGTCATGAGCCAGTCCACTACCACCACCCTGGGGGGAAGTCCCTTGTCCATCGCCTCCGGCCTCCACGGCCGGCACCTCACCCGTCGGCTCGTCCAGCTGTACGTCGGTCTGACGCTGTACGGGGTGAGCTCGGCGCTCCTGGTGCGCAGCGGGCTCGGTCTGGAGCCCTGGGGCGTCCTCCACCAGGGTCTCGCCGAGAAGACCGGGCTGACCATCGGCGTCGTGTCGATCATCGTCGGGGCCGCGGTGCTGCTCCTGTGGATCCCGATCCGGCAGAAGCCGGGTCTGGGCACCGTCTCCAACGTGTTCATGATCGGCCTGGCGATGGACGGCACCCTGGCGCTCGTCCCGGACGTCCACGGCCTGACCGGGCAGGTGCCGCTCCTCGTGCTCGGCATCGTCCTGAACGGGATCGCCACCGGCCTCTACATCGCGGCGCGGTTCGGCCCCGGCCCGCGCGACGGGCTGATGACCGGTCTGCACCGGCTCACCGGCCGGTCGATCCGGCTGGTGCGCACGGCGATCGAGGTGGCCGTCGTCGCGACCGGCTTCGCGCTCGGCGGTTCGGTCGGCGTCGGCACGGTCCTGTACGCGCTGGCGATCGGGCCGCTCGCCCAGTACTTCCTGCGCTGGTTCGCCGTACCGAAGGCGGAGCCGCAGTCGGGGCCGGAGCCGGAGCCGGAGCCCGAGTCTGCGCCGGAGCCGGCCTCGGAGTCTGAGCCCGTCGGCCACGTGGCCGCCCCGGAACGGGCGTCCGTCCGCCCGGAGGCAGCCGCCGAGCCGGAACCCGTCCGCCCGTAGGTCGCCCCCGGGACACCGGGACAGGCCATACTGCGCCCGTGACTCGCGTACGCCATCCCTATCTCGACCACCCCTCCCCCCTCGCGTTCGCCCACCGCGGCGGCACGGCGAACGGCCTGGAGAACACCGCGGCCGCCTTCCGCCTGGCCTCGGCGGCGGGCTACCGCTACTTCGAGACCGATGTCCACACGACGGCGGACGGGGTGCTCGTCGCCTTCCACGACGCGACCCTCGATCGGGTGACGGACGCCTCGGGCCGGATCCGCGACCTGCCGTGGGCGGCGGTGCGCGAGGCCCGTGTGGCGGCCCAGGAGCCGCTGCCGCTCTTCGCCGACCTCCTCGAGGAGTTCCCGGAGGCCCGCTGGAACGTGGATCTCAAGGCCGAGGCGGCCCTGGAGCCGCTGGTGGACCTGATCCGCAGGACCGGCGCCTGGGACCGGGTGTGCGTGGGGTCCTTCACCGAGTCCCGGGTGGCGCGGGCCCAGCGCCTCGCGGGCCCCCGGCTCGCCACCTCGTACGGGGTGCGCGGGGTCGTCGGGCTGCGGCTGCGCTCGCTGGGCGTCCCGGCAGCGGTGCGGGCGGGCGCGGTGGCGGCGCAGGTCCCGGAGCGCCAGGCCGGCATCCCGGTGGTCGACCGCCGGTTCGTCCGGGAGGCGCACGCGCGCGGGCTCCAGGTCCACGTCTGGACGGTGAACGATCCGGCCCGGATGAACTCTCTCCTCGACCTGGGCGTCGATGGCATCATGACCGATCATCTGGAGACGCTGCGCTCGGTGCTGACCGAGCGGGGGGCGTGGGTCTGAGCGCGCGCCGAGTCGGCGCGGGGCGGATCACGGGGACGAGCGAGGGGGGCGCGGCCTTGACCGCAGACACCACCGAACCGGAGGAGTACACCGTCGGTCCCGCCGAGCGGCGGCGCGAACAGCACGGCTGGTACTTCTACGACTTCGCGTGCTCGGTGTACTCGACGAGCGTGCTGACCGTGTTCCTCGGCCCGTACCTGACGTCGCTGGCGCGGGCGGCGGCCGACGCCGAGGGCTTCGTGCACCCGCTCGGGATACCCGTGCGGGCCGGCTCGCTCTTCGCGTACGCCGTGTCGGCGTCGATCGTCGTCGCGGTCCTGGTGATGCCGCTGGTGGGCGCGGTGGCGGACCGTACGGGCCGGAAGAAGCCGCTGCTCGCGGCGGCGGCGTACCTGGGGGCGGCGGCCACGGCGGGCATGTTCTTCCTCGCGGGCGACCGGTATCTCCTCGGCGCCTTCCTGCTGATCGTGGCGAACGCCTCGCTCGCGGTGTCGATGGTGCTCTACAACGCCTACCTGCCGCAGATCGCGGAGCCGGACGAGCGGGACAAGGTCTCCTCGCGCGGCTGGGCCTTCGGGTACACGTCCGGCGCGCTGGTCCTCGTACTGAACCTGGTCCTGTACTCGGGGCACGACTCGTTCGGCCTCACCGAGGGCGAGGCCATCCGGATCTGTCTGGCCTCGGCCGGCGTGTGGTGGGGCGCCTTCACCCTCGTACCGCTGCGGCGGCTGCGCGACCGGCACGTCCGCGCGGACGGAGCCGAGCGGGCGGGCGCGGTCGGCAGCGGCTGGCGGCAGCTGCGGGCGACCCTCAAGGACATGCGCCGGCACCCGCTGACGCTCTCCTTCCTGCTGGCCTATCTGGTCTACAACGACGGCGTGCAGACGGTGATCTCGCAGGCGTCGGTGTACGGGTCGGAGGAGCTGGGCCTCGACCAGACGACCTTGATCACGGCGGTGCTGCTGGTCCAGGTGCTCGCGGTGGTGGGGGCCCTGGGGATGGGGCGACTCGCCCGGACGTACGGCGCCAAGCGGACGATTCTCGGTTCGCTCGCGGTCTGGACGCTGATCCTGGCGGCGGGCTACTTCCTGCCGGCCGACGCGCCTGTGTTCTTCTACTGCCTGGCGGCCGCGATCGGGCTGGTCCTGGGCGGGAGCCAGGCGCTGTCGCGCTCGCTGTACTCCCATCTGGTGCCGCGCGGCAAGGAGGCGGAGTACTTCTCTGCCTACGAGATGAGCGATCGGGGATTGAGCTGGCTGGGTCCACTTGTGTTCGGTCTCGCGTATCAGCTGACCGGAAGCTATCGGGATGCCATCATCTCTCTCGTGATCTTCTTCGCGGTCGGCTTCGCCCTGCTCGCCCGGGTCCCGGTGCGGCGCGCGGTGGAGGAGGCGGGCAACCCGCTGCCGGAGCGAATTTAGACGCGGAAGTGAAAGGCCGGTAGTGTACGCCTTTGGCCTGCCAGGCGGACCGTTACTGCGTGCTGCTTTGGTGAAGACAGTGAGTCATATCTGATGTCAGATGTGACAAAACGGGCACTGGTGGGTACAACAAGGGGCGGCACGACGGGCGACGCATGACCCGGCACGGGAATCTTTACCGCCGACCGGACGTTGACCGGATAACGACGACAGCGACACCTGTCCTGTGGGCGACAAGCCCGGGAGGCACGATTCATGAGTGAGCGAGCTCTTCGCGGCACGCGCCTCGTGGTGACCAGCTACGAGACCGACCGCGGCATCGATCTGGCCCCGCGCCAGGCCGTGGAGTACGCATGCGAGAAGGGCCATCGTTTTGAGATGCCCTTCTCTGTGGAAGCGGAAATTCCGCCGGAGTGGGAGTGCAAGGTCTGCGGAATCCAGGCACTCCTGGTTGACGGGGACGGACCCGAGGAGAAGAAGGGCAAGCCTGCGCGTACGCACTGGGACATGCTCATGGAGCGGCGCACCCGCGAGGAGCTGGAGGAGGTCCTCGCCGAAAGGCTGGCCGTCCTGCGCTCCGGCGCCATGAACATCGCCGTGCATCCGCGCGACAGCCGCAAGTCCGCCTAGCGGCCCGCCGGACGAACAACGCCTCGGGGCCTGGTACACGAAGTGGTGTACCGGGCCCCGAGGCGTTTTCGCGTACCCGAGAGCCTGTGCGCCGGACTCGTGCGCCTGGCCCCATGCCCCGGACCCGGGAAAAGGGAACTCCGCGCACCCCCGAGGGGGGGATACGCGGAGCGCGGCGTCGATCAGGGCAGCAGGGGCGCCTGCGGCTCGTCGGGCCGACGGGGGCCCTGGCTCGCGTCCTCGCGGACGACCTCGCCCTGGACGACCTTTCCGTCCGGGCGGTGGATGCGCGCCTGCTGGAAGGCGTCCTGGAGGCTGCCGGGAGGCGCGGCGGCCATACGGCGCTCGACGGCCTTCTCCGCGTACCGCCCGAGAAGCGAGCGGACCTGCGGGATCAGCAGCAGGAGTCCGGCCGCGTCCGAGACGAGGCCGGGGATCATCAGGAGCAGGCCGCCGAGCATCAGGAAGCCGTTGCGGCCCTCAGCGCCGGTCCGCTCGGCCGGCGCGGGCGCCTCGCCCGTCCGAGCGGCCGCCTGGGCCTGCTGGAAGGTCGAGGTGAGGTTCCGGAAGGCGCGCCGGCCCGCCCGCTTCATCACGGTGGCACCGAGTACGGCACCGCCGACGAGCAGGGCGAGCACGGTCAGCGCGCCCGTCGCGTTCGCCACCACCGTGAGCAGCCAGATCTCCAGGACCAGCCAGGCGGCGACGGCGAGGGGAAGGAACGTGCGCGCGCGGGAGCGCTTGGGGGCGAGGGGAGGCGTTGCGCCGGTCGTCATGGACCCCAGTGTGCCTGGCACCCCGCCGGAACGTCGTAAAGGAAGGATCAGTACGCGCGCGACGAGGGCCGGTCTCCGGGGGAGGCGTCAGCTCGGGGAGGACATCGTGGCCAGGGAAGACCCGAGCCCCCGGGAAGGCGTCAGGAGGACTTGCGGCCGAGGATCCGGCCGACCTTCTCCGCCCGCGCCGTGAGACCCCAGCCGGTGACCCGCCACAGCGCCTCGACGACGATGTTCCGGCTCATCTTGGAGTCGCCGATCTCGCGCTCCACGAAGGTGATCGGGACCTCGACGACATGGAAGCCGGCGGCGACCGCGCGACGGGCCAGGTCGACCTGGAAGCAGTAGCCCGCGGAGGCGACGTCCTCCAGGCCGAGGCCCTCCAGGGTCTCCTTGCGGAAGGCCCGGTAGCCGCCGGTGACGTCGCGGATCGGCACGTCGAGCATCACGCGGGAGTAGAGGCTGCCGCCCCGGGAGATGAACTCGCGGGACTTCGGCCAGTTCACGATCCGGCCGCCCGGCACCCAGCGGGAGCCGAGGACGAGGTCCGCGCCCTTGAGCGCGGTGAGCAGGCGCGGGAGCTCCTCGGGCTGGTGCGAGCCGTCCGCGTCCATCTCGACGAGGACGCCGTAGCCGTGCTCGATGCCCCAGCGGAAGCCGGCCAGGTAGGCGGCGCCGAGCCCCTCCTTGCCCTTCCGGTGCAGGACGTGGACGTGATCGTCATCGGAGGCGATCTCGTCCGCGAACTTGCCCGTACCGTCGGGGCTGTTGTCGTCGGCGACGAGAACGTGCGCCTCGGGTACGGCCTCCCGCACCCGCGCGACGATCGGCTTGATGTTCTCCGCCTCGTTGTAGGTCGGAATGATCACCAAGGCCTTGCCGAGCGGGCCGTAACGCCTCTGGCCACCGTCGTTCACTACTGCCCCTTCGGATACAAACGCAGGACCCCACCATAGCGAGGTCCTCGGAGTGCTCCGCAGCTGCGGTCGCGCGGGGAAGGGACATATGCGGGCGCTTGCCGTGCGGTGCGGGGCCCGACGTCCTTCGGTCCGACCTGGGATCCGCTGGCTGCGGGTCGACCGAGAGCCGTTGTCTACTGAACGTCCGGGCCCCACCCGGGTCGCACCTTCCGCCGGAGAAACCTTCCCTCGCGGCCGAGGCGCGGGCGGCGGTCGGCGACTGCGTGGCGGTGTGAACCGGTCGGACGTCCTGTGGTGGACGCGGAGAACCTACCCGCCCCCGACCGGCGACTGTCAACACCGGCTTGACCTGCGGATTCTCCCTGAAAGGCCAGGCCGGAGGGGAAGATCCGCAGGTCGGGGACAAACGTACGGAGCGGTGCTCAACGGTCGGAAATATCCCTACATCACTCGTTCGGCCGTACGAACACCGTCTGTCCGTGCACCACCGTACGCAGGCAGACGGGGAGCTCCGCGCCGGGCGACAGATCGGGCAGACCCGGCGTACCGGAGCGGGGGTCGGTGGACCAGCGGGCCACCCGGTCGTCGGGCGCCTGTACGAGGAGCTCGCCGGTGCGCCAGACCGCGTAGTCGGCCGGGGCGCCGGGGACGAGCGTCCCGGCGTCGTCGCGGCCCACGGCCCTCCAGCCGCCCCGGGTATGGGCGGTGAAGGCGGCCCGGACGGAGATCCGGTGCTCGGGGGTGCGGTGGAAGGCGGCGGCCCGGACGGTGCCCCACGGGTCGAGCGGGGTAACCGGGCTGTCGGAGCCGAAGGCCAGCGGCACACCGGCGCGCAGCAGCGCCGCGTACGGGTTGAGGGTCCGGGCCCGCTCGACGCCCAGCCGGTCGGCGTACATGCCCTCCTCGCCACCCCAGAGCGCGTCGAAGGCGGGCTGGACGGAGACGGTGAGGCCGAGCTCGGCGAAGGCGGCGACGGTCTCGGGGGTGAGCATCTCGGCGTGCTCGACGCGGTGCCGGGCGGCGCGGACGCGGGCGAGGCCGACCTTCTCGGCGGCGGCGCGGACACCCTCGACGACCGAGGTCACGGCGGCGTCCCCGATGGCGTGGAAGCCGGCCTGGAGCCCCGCCTCGGTGCAGGCCACGACATGGAGGGCGACGGCGGCGGCGTCCAGGTGGGCGGCGCCCGTGTGCCCGGCGTCGGCGTGGTCCGCGTACGGCTCGTGGAGGCAGGCGGTGTGCGAGCCGAGGGAGCCGTCGGCGAAGAGGTCGCCGGCCGCCCCGAGGGCGCCCAGGGCCCGCGCCCGCTCGATGTCGAGGTCCGCCCAGTAGCCCACCACGCGGGGCCCGGCCTCGGCACGGGCCAGGTCCAGAAGGCCGGTGAAGTCCTCCTCGGAGGAGATCCGGGGGCCGCCGCACTCGTGCAGGGTGCCGATGCCGAGGGAGGCGGCGTGGCTCCGGGCGGCGCGCTGCGCCTCGGTGCGCTGCTCCGGGGAGACGGCGGCGAAGGCGGCGGCGCGGACGGCGTGATGCGCGTCACCGGTGAGCGGCCCCTGTCCGCCGTGGAAGCCGTCCAGGTCGCGGACGCCGGGGACGAGGTCGAGGAGGGAAGTCGTGACGACGGCCGAGTGGACGTCGATCCGGGTCAGGTAGAGCGGGCGGCCGCCGGTGAGTCCGTCGAGCTCGGCGCGGGTGAGCGGGCGGCGCTCGGGCCAGCGGGAGGCGTCCCAGCCGTGGCCGATGAGGATGCGGTCCGCGGGGCGGGCGGCGGCGTGGGCCCGGATGAGCTCCGCCGCGTCGGCGAGCGAGGCGGCGGAGGACAGGTCGAGGCCCGTGAGGGCGAATCCGGTGGCCGTGGTGTGCACGTGCGCGTCGACGAAGGCCGGGGTGACGAGCGCGCCCTCCAGGTCGACCACGTCGTCCACGCCGGAGGCGAAGGCGTCGGCAGCGCCCTCCGAGCCCACCCAGGCGACGTGTCCGCGCTCCACCACCATCGCGGTGGCGAAGGGATCGGCGGGGCTGTGGACTTCCCCACCGCGCAGCAGCACGGTGCGGTGTTCGGCGGCAGGGGCGGCGGACGCCGCGGACATGGGCTCACTCATGCGACCAGGCTATGACCTGGCGGGACCCGGTTTGTCCGGCAGGTCTCCGACCCCCTGCCGGAGGCGCGGTCAGATGCGCGGTGGCCGGGCCTCGTACGGCGTGGACAGGACGACGGTCGTCCGGCTGGAGACCCCGGCCTGCGAGCGGATGCGGCTGAGCAGGTGCTCCAGCTCCAGCGGCGTGGCCACCCGGACCTTGAGGATGTAGTTCTCGTCGCCCGCGACGCTGTGACAGGCCTCGATCTCCGGGATGTCGGCGAGCCGGTCGGGGGTGTCGTCGGGGGCGCTCGGGTCGAAGGGTTTGACCGAGATGAAGGCGGTGAGCGGCAGACCCACGGCCTCCGGGTCGACGACTGCGGCATAGCCGCGGATGACACCGCGCTGCTCGAGGCGGCGGACGCGCTGATGCACTGCCGAGGTGGACAGGCCGGTGGCCTTGCCCAGGTCGGTGTAGCTCATGCGCCCGTCCTTGACGAGCAACTCGACGATCTGACGATCCAGCTCCTCCATGCGGTGACCCTAGTGCGCCGCGGGCGCCCGGGGACAACCGGGGGCGACCCGTATAGGGCGCTATGGGCGGTCACGGGGCACCTGCGACAGGCATGTGACGAACGCCACAGGTTTGCGCCGGGCCCGAGATCCCGGCTCACGGTTATGCGGAGTTCCGCATGGGAAGTGCTTGCTGTGGTCGAGGCCGTAGCAGACCCGGCCGACGCACCCGAGGGGGAGATTCTCCATGCAGGATCCTGTTGAATCCGTCGACACGTCCGACGAGCTCGACGCGTACGACACCTTTGAGATGTTCCGGGTCGTCTGCCCGGAGTGCGTGCAGCCGATCGCGCTGCTCGCCGACGAGGACGTGCTGCCGGAGCACGCCCTCTGCCCCACGCCGTGGAACCCCTTCGTCCTGACGGTCTGCCCGGGGACGGGGCTCGCGGCCTCGGCGGCCCGTCCGGCGGACGACACCCTGGAGGTCCAGGAGCAGGACACCGCGCTGCTCCTGACGCTCCCCCAGGGTCTCGACTGGCGGACGCAGCCCTTCTCGCACGTCGGCGGTCCGGGCTCGCGTCCGCTGCGGGTGCCCCAGATGCGGCGCGCCGCCTAAGGCCTGTCCTGTGGTGCCCGCTCAGGGCACCCGTCTCACCAGTAGCTTCCCCGCACCATCGCCGCGAGCGTGGCGTGGTGCAGGATGAGGGCGTCCGGGTCTCCGGGCACCTCGACCTCTCCGAAGTGAGCCTGCCGGTACGCGATCCTGAGCATCACGATCGCGTGCCGCAGCGCCGCGTAGAGGGTGTGGAACTCCATGTCGCGCGGGGTGTGCCCGGTCAGTTCCGCGTACCGCCGCTCGATCGCGTCGCGGCGCAGGAAGTCGGGCAGGCCGGGCTGGCCGAAGGAGACCGTCAGGTCCTGGAAGAAGCGGTGGAGGTAGACCGCCCAGCCGAGGTCGACCTCGCGCGGGACGCAGGACGCCATCTCCCAGTCGAGGACGGCCGCGGGCCTGAACCCGTCGTAGACGATGTTCCCGATGCGGGCGTCGCCCCAGGCGAGTACGGCCGGGCCCTCGTCGGCCGGCCAGTGCGCCTCCAGCCAGTCGAAGGCGGACTCGATGAGCGGTGAAGGGGCGAGCCCCTCCACCACCCAGGCGTAGTACGCGCGTTGGGCGTCGACGTGGCGGCGCAGCGGGGTGCCCGCACCGTCCGGCAGCAGGAACTCCGCCTCCTTCGCGGGGAACTGGTCGTGCAGCCGGGCCAGTACGGAGACGGACTCGTCCTCCAGGAGCGCGCGTTCGGCGTCGGTGGCGGCGTGCAGCCAGTTCCCCTCGTACGTGTAGGGCATGACGTCCGGTGGCACCCGGCCCTCGGCGCGGGCCATCACGAAGAAGGGTGCGCCGAGCGGCCCCGGGTCCTCCTCCAGCCACAGCACGCGCGGCACGGGGACATCGGTGTGCTCGCCGACCAGCCGCATCACCCGGTGCTGCCGCGCCATGTCGTAGTCGGGGAAGACGGTGTACGCGGCGGGGTCGGCGGCCAGCCGCAGGGCGCAGCCGCGCACGGGAGTGTCGGGGTGGTCCAGGTCGAAGAGCAGGGTCTCGCTGGACATGCCGTTGGACCCGGGCACGGCGAGGCCGGTGACGCGAGCGCCGGGCAGATGCCGGTCCAGCCACCCGACGAGCCGCCGACCGAGCTCCTCGGGGTCGCGGGTGGTGGTGCGGGGACGGGGTGCGGTAGCCACGAAAAAAGCCTCCTCAGTTGGCCGTCGACGCGTGATCGGCGAAGCCGCT
This sequence comes from Streptomyces sp. NPDC055103, assembly GCF_053607625.1. Taxonomy (NCBI): domain Bacteria; kingdom Bacillati; phylum Actinomycetota; class Actinomycetes; order Kitasatosporales; family Streptomycetaceae; genus Streptomyces; species Streptomyces sp. NPDC055103. The sequence continues at coordinate 39,609 of NZ_JBSGTX010000063.1, read as the reverse complement.
GGGGTCGTGGCGGCCGAAGGAGCCGTGCTCGAAGATGCCGTAGCCGGTGTGGCCTTCGAGGGTGAAGCGGGCCGCGTGGTCGGTGACGCCGTAGGCGGCCATAGGGTGCGCGGAGGGGTCGGTGAGGTCGTAGACCCGCCGGTCGGTCCAGCCGCGACCCCGCCAGGTGCCGTGCTGCCAGTCGGTGGCGGGCGGGTATCCCGCGCCGACGGCCAGCGGTGAAGAGGCGAGGATCTCGACGCCGATCTCCAGGGGTTTCCCCGTCGGGTCGACGAGGTGGACGACGGCCCGCTCGGGGTGGCGGGTGCCCGGGCGGTACGTGATGTCGGCGCGGGGCCAGCCGAGTTGGGTGTCGCGCCGGCCGTTCCGCACGAGCAGGGCCTCGTTGAGCGTGCGGTAGCCGTCGGCGTCCTCCTGGGCGATGACCATGAGGAAGCGGTCCTCGAAGCGCATCGGGATCCAGAGCCAGTGGAAGCCCTCGGGGCGGAACTCGGCGGCGCGGCCGGGTTCTTCGCCGGGTATCGGGCGGACCCCCCAGCTGCGGTCGCGGGTGCCGGTCCACTCCCCCGCGGTGACCGCGAACTCCTCGCCGCCCGCCCTGATCGTGCCCGCGCAGTGCCCGGCCTGGACGAAGCGGCGGCCTTCGAGGGTGAGGCGGTCGCCGTGGCGCTGGGTGTGGTGGGGCTCCCAGACGGCGGGGAAGTCGCCGGTCCACGTGAGGTCGAAGGAGAGCCCCTCCGGGTCGTCGGGGTCGGCCTCGCAGCGCAGGGAGAGCCGCTTGAGGGGTTCGTCGACGGTGATGGTGAGGGGGCCGACGGAGAGGTTCGTCCGGTCGTCGCCCAGGGCGTCCGAGGCGCGGACGGCGTGCAGCCGGTCGCCGGTGCGCAGGGTGGCGTAGGCGTCGATGACACCGGTGTTCGGGTAGACGCCGAGGCCGGCGATGAGCAGGGCCCTGCCCTGGTGGTCGAAGACGTGGAAGATGCAGCGGTCGTAGGCGTTGCGGTCGCTGCTGACGTGGTGCTTCATCGAGAGCGGGGCCTGGTGCACGGGGTATTCGTCGAGCGCGACGGGCCGGTCGTCGACGTGCCGGTTCACCGACATGGCTGACCTCCTGATCGGCGGGTGGTACCGCGTCGGCGGGTGCTTCCGCGATGGAAGCTGACGGTACGTCAGGTAAATGCCGGGCGACCAGAGTCGCGCACCGGGTACCGGACGAACTGCCGCTCGAATCCGTTCGGGGGTGACCCCGGCCGCCAGGGCGCGTTGGTCCGGGCATGACCACGCTGTACACCACCCCCAGCGGCTACGGTCGGCACAGGCAGGCCGAACCGCACATTGAAGAATCGGTTCCTCAGAAGGCACCGGTGCCGCCCCAGGGAGCGCCCGCTCCCCCACCCGCCCCCGCCCCCGCAGCTCCCGTGCCGACCCCGGTGCCCGTCCAGGTCCACCCGGACCCGCCCATCTACCAGGACGTCCTCAGCCTCTGGGCCAGCCAGGGCCGCACCCTCCCCGGCCACCGGGACCAGGAGTGGAGCCGGCTCGCCGCCGGCCCCGTCTGGGCGGACCGCACCGTCCGGGTCAGCGGGACTCTGGTCCGACGAGGTGACGCGCGATGACCACCCGCTGGATCTGATTGGTCCCCTCGACGATCTGCAGCATCTTCGCCTCCCGCAGGTACCGCTCCACGGGGAAGTCCGCGGTGTAGCCGTACCCGCCGAGCACCTGCACCGCGTCCGTCGTGACCTTCATGGCGGCGTCCGTGCAGAAGAGCTTCGCCATCGCCGCCGCCCGCCCGAACTCCCGCCCCTCGTCCCGGAGCCGCGCCGCCTCCAGACAGAGCGCCCGGCCCGCCTCCACCAGGGTCGCCATGTCGGCGAGCAGGAAGCGGAGCCCCTGGAAGTCGGCGATCGGCCGCCCGAACTGCCGGCGCTCCCGCGCGTACGCGACGGCCTCGTCCAGCGCCGCCCGGCCGAGCCCCACCGCGCAGGCGGCGATGCCGAGCCGGCCCGAGTCCAGGGCGGCGAGCGCGATCGGGAAGCCCTGCCCCTCCGCGCCGAGGCGTCGCGCGTCGGGGACCCGTACCCCGTCGAAGTGCAGCTGGGCGGTGGGCGAGCCCTTCATGCCCATCTTCCGCTCGGGCGGGGCCGCGCTCAGTCCCGGGGCGTCGCCGGGCACCAGGAAGGCGGTGATGCCGCGCGTCCCCGGACCGCCGGTGCGGGCCATGACCGTACAGAAGTCCGCGATCCCGCCATGGGTGATCCAGGCCTTGGTGCCGTCGATCGTCCACGAGTCGCCGTCCCGGACGGCCCGGGTCCGCAGCGCCGCCGCGTCCGAGCCGGCGGCGGGTTCGGAGAGGCAGTACGCGCCGAGCAGGCCGCCGCCCAGCATCGCGGGCAAATGCTCGGCCCGCTGCTCCTCGGTGCCGAAGTCCGCGAGGGCGTGGCAGGAGAGCGTGTGGACGCTGACCCCGAGGCCCACGGTGAGCCGGGCGGCGGCGAGTTCCTCCAGGACCTGGAGGTAGACCTCGTAGGGCTGGCCTCCCCCGCCGTACGCCGGATCGTAGGGGAGCCCGAGCAGCCCCGACCGGGAGAGGAGCGCGAACAGCTCGCGGGGGAACACACCGGCCGCCTCCTCCTCCGCGGCGCGCGGGGCGATCTCCCGGCGGGCGATGTCGCCGACCAGCGCGAGCAGCTCCCGGGCCTCGTCGGTGGGCAGCCGGCGTTCCACACCGTGCGCGGGGCTTTCGGACATGGCCGGGTGCTCCTCCCTGCGGGGCTGCGCGAGCGGGCGCGCACGGGGTCGCGGGGAGTATGCCCGTTCCGCCCCGGGGCATCACACGGCCGTGGTCACATGAGGCCCGCCCGGGTGACGAACACGGCGAGCACGACGACCAGGGTCCAGCCGAGGACGTGCTCCAGGATCTTCGGGCCGTCGCCGCCCCGGGGACCGCCCGTGCGGGCGCGGGTGAGGAGACGGGCATAGGTGGTTGCGGTCATGGCCACCACAGTGCGGCACGGGGGCGGCCCCGGGGTAGAGACGTCGGTCACGTCCCCCGGGGCCACCCGCCCGGCTCAGCCGATGCCGAGGGCCGCGAGGGCCTTGCGCTGGGCGGGCGACGGGCGGTCGGGGAAGTAGAGGTAGCAGACCCCTCCTGTGCCGGAGACCACTCGGCCGCTCGCGTTGTACCGCTTGGTACGCAGCCAGATGTTCTCCCACTCGCGCCGGAGGTAGACCCGGCGGACGGCCTCGTTGCTGGGTGAGGCCGGGTCGTTGGCGATGACGTCGCCGTCCGCGGTGAAGCCGATGACGGTCATGAGGTGGCCCGAGGTGCCGTATCCGGCGCCGGTCAGTTCCTCCTTGCGGAAGGACTGGGACGTTATGGCCGGGATGCCCGCCCGGACCAGGGTTTCGAGCTCCGTCAGCGAGCGCAGCCGGGTGACCACCGCGTTCATGTCGGGGTACGTGGCCGCGTAGGCGGCGTTGAAGGGCCAGTTGCCGCAGCCCTCGTACTGGTGGTCGTAGGTGAAGCGGGCCGCGTGGCAGACCTGGGGGTCGGCGAAGGCCGGGTTCACCCAGGCCAGCTGCTCGGCGGAGGGGCGGCACCCCCAGTACTCGACGATCATCTGGGAGGAGGTCGGGCTGCACCAGGCCTCGCCGCCGTTGTCGTACTCGGGGTACTGCCCGACGTGGGTGTTCTGCGAGTAGCGCGGCACGGTCAGCTCGTGGGCGGGGCCGGGGGCCGAGGCGGGGACGGTGAAGCGGTCCGGGACGTCCGAGGCCATCGCGCCGAGCCGCCACACCGTCGGGGTGAGGTCGCTCCCCGGGGTGCGGTAGAGGGTCAGCCTGAGCCGGTACGAGCTCAGCCGGAGCCCGCCGGCCGGGTCGTCGATCGCGAAGGTGTCGGTCCAGACGGAGCTCTTGCCGTCGGTCTGGTCGTCGACCGAGGTGCGCCGGATGTCGGCGTCGCCCGCGGCCCAGCGCCCCAGCACGTACCAGGGGGTGGCGGTGGCGTCGGAGTACGTGCCGGAGAGCTCGACCTGGAGCCAGGTGCCGGGCGGTGTGTGGGCGTTCCAGGAGGCGATGACCTCGGTGGCGGGCACGGTCGGGGTGTGCGCCGGTGACGTCCAGCTCGCGTACTCCCAGGCCGAGGTCCGGCCGGTGTGCGGGTCGGCGTACTCGGTGCGGCCCGCGGGGGCGGCGAGGACCAGGCCGGGGCGGTGGCCGGCGACCGCCTTGGTCCCGGCCGCGCTGCCGCACCTCCAGTCGGTGTACGAGGACCAGAAGCGGTTGTCGACGAGGCCGGGCGCCGGTGCGTGTCCCCGGTCGGTGGCGCAGTCGGCCGACGTGTCCGGGGCGCAGCCCGGGGAGGCGGAGGCCGGGACGGCGGTGGCCGCCGCCGTTCCCGCGGCGGCCGCGAGAGCCGCGGCGAGGACGGTTCTGCGCGGGGTGGAGCTGGTCATGGGCGGTGACCCCCAGTCGAGAACGGTGGGCGTACGGACCTGTGGACCTACGGGCGCGCTGCCGCCTCGGCGTACGGACCCGTCGGGGAACGGCGTACGGACAGGGGCCGCGCGGGCCCACTATCCCGGCTCCCACGGGCCGTCCGCCAGCACTTCGCCCCGCGCCGCCACACCAATATTGGTCTCGACCACTGGCGACGGTACCTCCCTGACCTGCGGCGGTCCCCCGCTCCCCTACCCTGGGTCCATGAGCGACCTCGACCGTGCGGCACACGCCCTGCTCCGGCTCCCGCCCTCCTGCGGGCCTGTCCGGCTGGTCGCGGTCGACGGTCACGCGGGCTCCGGCAAGTCGACGCTCGCGGCCCGGCTCTCCACCGCCCTCGGCGACGCCCCCGTCCTCCACCTCGACGACCTCGCCACCCACGAGGAGCTCTTCGCGTGGACCGGCCGGCTGCGGCAGCAGGTCCTGGAGCCGCTCTCCCGGGGCGAGACCGCCCTCTACCGGCCGTACGACTGGCACGGCCGGAGCTTCGGCGAGCCCCGAGCGCTGCCGCCCGCCCCGGTCGTCCTCGTCGAGGGCGTCGGCGCGGGCCGGAGGGCGGTGCGGCCGTTCCTGGCGTGGCTGCTGTGGATGGAGCGGGAGCCCGAGGAGTCCTGGGTCCGGGGGCGGCACCGGGACGGCCCTGCGCAGGCCGCGTTCTGGGACGGATGGACGCTGGCGGAGACTCGCCACTTCGCCGATGACCCCTCCCGACCGTTCGCCGACACCCTGGTACGGGAGCGTCAAGAGGGGTACGACTGGCTTCCCGGGCCCGGTGTGACAGCGGGCCCGGACCAGATCATCACGTACGGTGACGGCTTCATGTCCGTGAACTGAGGGCCCGAAAGTCCACTTCCGCAAGTGCCTCAACGCCGCTTGACCCAAGGGGCGGACTGGTCTTACGTTCTCAATGTGCGGCTTTTCGGAGCCGCCGCAGACACGAAGCCCCCGGTTGTTCCCCCGTGATCGGGGGCTTCGTTCTGCCCCTGACACCCCTCTCCGGGGCCACCGCGAGACCCTTGACGCTTACCCAGGGTCACTGCTTCCGGATCTTGCGCTTCTCCTTAATCGCGCACCCCCTGCGCAGGTACGATGCCCGCAGGTGCGGTCAAATCCCGTCCATGCGAAGACGGTTGTGGGGGACCCGATGGACATCGGCACGCAGGGCTCGCTGGCCCCCGCCGAACTCGCCTGGCTGCGCGGAGTCGACGCCTACACCATGGGCGCCTATCCGCAGGCTGAGGACGAGTTCCGGACGGCGGTACGGATCGACCCCGGGATGGCTGACGCCTGGCTCGGGTTGCACGCGCTCCGGGTCGACACCACGACCGCGCTGCTGCGCATGTACCGCAATCGAGAACGCTTCGGCGAGCAGCGCGCCCGGCACCGCCGCACGCTGAACTCCTGGTACTGGCTGGGCTGGTGGGTCCAGCCCGTCCTGGAGAGCCCGCGCGACCTGCTCCTCGCCCACGCCTCCCACTGGCTCGACGGGCGCCACGTACCGGAGCTGGACCGGGCCCTTGCGGGGCTCCCCCCGGTCGACACCGACCCGCAGGTCCGCTTCCTGCACGCCTGCCGCGCCTATCTCGTCAAGGACTGGGACCAGCTCGTCCGCCATACGGAGACCCTCGTCGACGACCCGCTGCTCGGCATCGAGGCGGGTCTCTTCGGCGGCATGGCCCGGGTCCGGCTGGAGATGTACGGCCAGGCCGAGCCGCTGCTCTCGGCCTCGCTGATGCGCTGTCGCAGCGAGCAGCCGCAGCGCAAGGAGCTCCGCTACTGGCTGGCCCGGGCCCACGAGGGCACCGGGCGCAGCGCCGCGGCCCTGCCCCTCTACCGGGCCGTGCACCGGATCGACCCGGCGTTCATGGACACGGCCGCCCGGCTCGCGGCCATCGCCGAGTACGACGGCTTCGAGGGGTACGACGGGGTGGACGACCCGTCCGGGCTCGCGACGGTCGCCCTCGGCACCGTCGGCGGCGGGCTCGGCCAGGAGACGCTGGACACCGTCCCGGGCGCCGACCCCGACGCCGGGGCGCTGGGCGACGGGCTGCGGCTCGCGCCCGAACCCGTACCGCCGATCGTCCCGGTCACCCCGCCCGAGACCGTACGGCAGAAGACTCCGGTGCCCTCGCAGCCCGGGCCGCCGCGCTTCCCCGCCGGGCCCACCGATCCGGTGCTGCTCGCGGAGGCGCTCGCCGAGCTGGAGGGCATGGTCGGGCTCGACCCGGTGAAGCGCCAGGTCAAGGCGCTCTCGGCGCAGCTGGAGATGGCGCGGCTCCGCGCCGGTCAGGGGCTCCCGGTCCAGCCGCCGAAGCGTCACTTCGTCTTCTCCGGCCCCTCAGGCACCGGGAAGACCACGGTCGCCCGGATCCTGGGGCGGGTCTTCTACGCCCTCGGGCTGCTCGGCGGCGACCACCTCGTGGAGGCCCAGCGGGCCGATCTCGTCGGTGAGTTCCTCGGGCAGACGGCGGTCAAGGCCAACGAGCTCATCGACTCGGCGCTCGGCGGGGTGCTCTTCGTCGACGAGGCGTACGCGCTCTCCAACACGGGCTACAGCAAGGGCGACGCGTACGGGGACGAGGCCCTCCAGGTCCTCCTCAAGCGGGCCGAGGACAACCGCGACCACCTGGTCGTCATCCTGGCCGGCTACCCCGAGGGCATGGACCGGCTGCTCACCACCAACCCCGGTCTGTCCTCCCGCTTCACCACGCGGGTCGACTTCCCCTCGTACCGGCCGCTCGAACTCACCGCGATCGGCGAGGTCCTGGCGGCGGCGAACGGCGACGGCTGGGACGACGAGGCCCGGGAGGAGCTCCGCTCGATCAACGGGCACGTCGTCGAGCAGGGCTGGATCGACGAGCTGGGCAACGGCCGCTTCCTGCGCACCCTGTACGAGAAGTCCTGCGCCTACCGGGACCTGCGGCTCTCGGGCTACCCGGGCACGCCGACCCGGGACGACCTGGCGACCCTCCGCCTCGCCGACCTGATGCAGGCGTACGGCGAGGTCCTGTCGGGCCGCGGTCCGATCGACCGCGGCCCTCAGCAGGAGCCCCCGGGGTACTAGGAGTGCACTGACGATCTTGCTCAGCGCGCCTGGCTTGCCCCGCTTCGCCGGTAAATGTCGATCGGGGCAATCTGGTGCAAGCCGGGCGGGATTTCAAGATCGTCAGTGCACTCCTAGGCCGTGGCCTGCGCGGGGGCCGGGTTCACGCGGTGGGCGGGGTCGCGGACCTCGCCCACCAGCATCTCCAGGACGTCCTCCAGGGCGACCAGGCCGAGGACCCGGCCCGAGCCGTCCGCGACCTGCGCCAGATGGGTGGCCGCGCGACGCATGACGGTGAGGGCGTCGTCGAGCGGCAGCTCGGCGCGGAGCGTCGCCATCGGCCGCCACAGCTGCTGCGGCACGGCCCGCTCCCGCTCCTCCAGGTCGAGGACGTCCTTCACGTGCACGAAGCCCATGAAGGTGCCGCGCGCCTCGGCGCGGACCGGGAAGCGGGAGTAGCCGGTCCGTACGGTCAGCTCCTCGATCTCGCGCGGGGTGACGGACGGCGGAACCGTCACGAGGGAGGCCGGCCCGATGAGGACGTCGGTCACCGGGCGGCTGCCCAGTTCGAGGGCGTCCTCCAGGCGCTCCTGCTCGCCGGGGTCGAGCAGTCCGGCCTGTCCGGCGTCCTCGACGAGCCGGCCGAGCTGCGTCCGGGTGAAGACGGCCTCCACCTCGTCCTTCGGCTCGACGCCGAAGGCCCGCAGGACGAGCCGGGAGCAGGCTCCCAGCGCGACCGTCACGGGCCGGCAGAGCCGGGCGAAGCCGACCAGGGCAGGGGCGAGCCGGAGAGCGGTGCGCTCGGGCGCGGCCATCGCCAGGTTCTTCGGGACCATCTCGCCGATGACGAGGTGGAGGAAGACCACCGCGGCGAGGGCGATGACATAGCCGAGCGGGTGGATCAGGCCCTCCGGGACCCCGACCGTGTGGAAGGCCGGCTCCAGGAGGTGGGCGACGGTCGGTTCGGCGACGGCTCCGAGGGTCAGCGAGCAGACGGTGATGCCGAACTGCGCGGCCGCCATCATCTGCGGCAGGTTCTCCAGACCGTGCAGGACCTTCTGCGCCCGGGCGCCGCCGAGCGGTTCGATCTGGCTGCGGCGGACGGAGACGAGCGCGAACTCGGCCCCGACGAAGAAGCCGTTGGCCAGGACCAGGACGAGGGCGAAGAGCAGCTGGAGGGTGCTCATCGGACGCCCTCCGCGACCAGCGGGGCGGCGACGGCGTCCGCCAAGGAGTCCACCACTGCCGGGTCGGCGTACGGCTCCGCTTCCGTACCCGGGCCCAGGTCCGTCCGTACGAGCCGGACGCGCTCCGCCCGGTAGCGGTCGACCTGGCGCACGGAGAGCCGCCAGCCGGGGAGCTCGGCGCGGTCACCGGGGGCGGGGATGCGCCCGAGGAGGTCGGCGACGAGCCCGGCCACGGTCTCGTACGGCCCGTCGGGCACGTCCAGGCCTATCCGGCGCAGGGTGTGGACCCGGCAGGAGCCGTCGGCCTCCCAGGCGGGCCGGCCGTCCTCGGCGGGGGCCGCGGCCAGCTCGGGGCGGCCGTCGGCGGGGGTGTCGTGCTCGTCGCGCACCTCGCCGACGAGCTCCTCGACGATGTCCTCCAGGGTGACGACGCCGGCCGTACCGCCGTACTCGTCGACGACCACCGCGATCGGCTGCTCCCGGCGCAGCCGCTCCAGCAGGGCCTGGGCGGGCAGCGACTCGGGGACGAGGAGCGGCGGGACCGCGATCCGGCCGACGCGGGTGCGCAGCCGGGCGTGCGGGGCGACGGCGAGCGCGTCCTTGAGGTGGACCATGCCGACGATCTCGTCGATGCGGTCGCGGTAGACCGGGAAGCGTGAGAGGCCGGTGGCGCGGGTGAGGTTGAGGACGTCGGCCGCGGTGGCGTCCCACTGGAGGGCGCTCACCTTCACGCGCGGGGTCATGACCTGCTCGGCGGTGAGGCCGCCGAGGGAGAGGGTCCGTACGAAGAGGTCGGCGGTGTCCTGTTCGAGCGCGCCGGCCAGGGCGGAGTGCCGGGCGAGCGAGACGAGCTCGCCGGGGGTGCGGACGGAGTCCAGCTCCTCGGTGGGCTCGACGCCCAGGAGCCGGACCAGCCGGTTGGCGACCCTGTTGAGCAGGGCGATCACCGGCCGGAAGAGAGCGGAGAAGCGGCGCTGCGGGGTGGCGACGAAGCGGGCCACCTGGAGCGGCCGGGAGACGGCCCAGTTCTTCGGCACGAGCTCGCCGACCACCATCTGGACGGCGGAGGCGAGCAGCATCCCGATCACCACCGAGACACCGGAGACGGCCCCTTCGGGCAGTCCGGTCGCGGTGAGCGGCCCGTGCAGCAGCCCGGCGAGCGCGGGCTGCGCGAGCATGCCGACGACGAGCGAGGTGAGCGTGATGCCGAGCTGGGTGCCGGAGAGCTGGAACGACAGCTCGCGCAGCGCGGTGACGACGGTGCGGGCGCGCCGGTCACCGGCGGCCGCGGCCCGCTCTGCCTCAGCCCGCTCGACGGTCACGAGACCGAACTCGGCGGCCACGAAGAAGCCGTTGGCGAGGATGAGGAGGAAGGCCGCGACGAGCAGCAGAAGAGAGATGATCATGCCGCCGCCTCCGGGGAGGGGGCGGCGCGGGTACTACCGGATGATCCGTCCATTGCTGGAGGGAGTCACTCCTCGGGTCGAAGGGCGGCCCCGCGGGCCGCCGCAGCGGCCCTGCACACGCGAGGCGGTGGTGCCGCTCGGCACCACCGCCTCCAGAGTAGCCACGCGACCGCCCCGCGTGGCAGGGGGTCGGACCCGGATGGGGGACGGATCCGGGTTCTCCCGCCCGGGATCCGTTCGTCGGGGTCCGGGTCTCAGACCCGCTCCGCCACGGTCCCGTGGCTGTCGGCCAGGGCCCGCAGCGCGCGGGCGTCCCGGATCGCCGCTTCCTTGGCGATGCCGGGCTGGATGCCGAGCGCGGGCAGGCTGGTGCCGTCGCTCAGGTCCAGGAAGACCCACGGGTCGCCGGGGCGGAGGTTGACCTTGAGGATCTCCGCCCAGGCGAGCCGCCGCGTCCGGGTGATGTTGACGACCGTGACGCCCTCGTCGTCGGCGACGACCTTGGGGCGGCTCAGCATGACGAGGACCCCGAAGAGCATCGCGGCGGTGAAGACGAAGCTGACCCGCTCCCCCGGTCCCAGTCGCTCCAGCATCAGCGCGACGGCGGTGATGACGACGAACATCACGGTCCCCACCGTCAGCAGGACGGCCCGGGTGCGCCCCGGACGGAAGGTGACCGGGAGGGCGGGCAGCGGTGACTGGGACATCGGGGGGTTCCTCCGTGCCTCGGGGGACGTACGGGCCGGGCCGTCGTCAGAGGCGGCAGGCGTGGATGGCGGTGGTGAGGATGGCGCGCGCGCCGATCTCGTACAGGTCGTCCATGATCCGCTGCGCCTCCTTGGCGGGGACCATCGCGCGGACGGCGACCCAGCCCTCGTTGTGCAGCGGGGAGACGGTCGGCGACTCGAGACCCGGGGTGAGGGCGACGGCCTGCTCCAGGTGCTCGGCGCGGCAGTCGTAGTCCATCATCACGTACGAGCGGGCGACCAGGACGCCCTGGAGGCGGCGCAGGAACTGCTGCACCTGCGGGTGGTCGTCCGAGGCGCCGTGGCGGCGGACGACGACGGCCTCGGAGGTGAGGATCGGCTCGCCGATGACCTCCAGGCCGGCGTTGCGCAGGCTGGTGCCGGTCTCCACGACGTCGGCGATGACCTGGGCGACACCGAGCTGGATGGCGGTCTCGACCGCGCCGTCGAGGTGGACGACGGAGGCGTCGATGCCCTGGTCGGCGAGGTGCTTGGCGACGATGCCCTCGTAGGAGGTCGCGATGGTCATGCCACCGAAGTCCTCCGGGCCGTTGGCCGTGCCCGGCCGGGTGGCGTAGCGGAAGGTGGAGCGGCCGAAGTTCAGCGCGAGGATCTCCTCGGCGCTGGCTCCGGAGTCCAGGAGCAGGTCACGGCCGGTGATGCCGATGTCCAGCTTGCCGGAGGCGACGTAGATCGCGATGTCCTTCGGCCGCAGGTAGAAGAACTCGACCTCGTTGTCGGGGTCGATGACGACGAGCTCCTTGGACTCCTTGCGCTGGCGGTAGCCGGCCTCATGGAGCATTGCCGACGCAGGTCCGGAGAGGGAACCCTTGTTGGGAACGGCGATGCGCAGCATGGGGTGAGCTTCCTTTGCCTGGGAGTGTTGGGGAGACCGAGACGTCGTGCTCAGGTCGTTCTCGGTGGGTCGTGCGTCGTGCTCAGAGGTGGGCGTAGACGTCGTCGAGCGAGATCCCGCGGGCGACCATCATCACCTGGACGTGGTAGAGCAGCTGCGAGATCTCCTCGGCGGCCGCTTCCTTGCCCTCGTACTCGGCGGCCATCCAGACCTCGGCGGCCTCCTCGACGACCTTCTTGCCGATGGCATGGACGCCCTTGTCCACCAGTTCCGCGGTGCGGGAGGTGGCCGGGTCGCCGGTCTCGGCCTTGAGCTTCAGCTCGGCGAAGAGCTCTTCGAAGGTTTTGTTCGCCATGATGGTCCTAGGGTACGGGGTGGGGATGTGCTACCTAGCGCCAGGGTTCGCTGACCGTGCGCAGCGTGGTGGCGGTGGCGACGGCGGCGGTGACCGCTTCGTGGCCCTTGTCCTCGGAGGATCCTTCGAGGCCGGCCCGGTCGAGGGCCTGCTCTTCGTTGTCGACGGTGAGGACGCCGAATCCGACGGGTACGCCGGTGTCGATCGAGACCTGGGTGAGGCCGTGGGTCACGCCCTGGCACACGTACTCGAAGTGCGGGGTTCCGCCACGGATGACGACTCCGAGCGCGACGATGGCATCGTAGCCGCGTCCGGCGAGGACCTTCGCCACGACGGGGAGCTCGAAGCTGCCGGGGACGCGCAGGAGGGTGGGCTCGTCGATGCCGAGCTCGCTCAGGGCGCGAAGGGCGCCGTCGACGAGGCCGTCCATGATCTTCTCGTGCCACTGGGCCGCGATGACCGCGACCCGGAGGTCGCCGCAGTTCTTCACGCTGAGGACGGGTGCGCCCTTGCCGCTCATGTCTCTCCTTGAACTGTGAATCGTGAATCGTGAATCGTGGACGTGCGAAAGGTGGGGCTACTGGTTGCCGCAGGTGGAGGCCGGGGAGCCGTCCAGCCAGGGCAGGTCGTGGCCCATGCGGTCCCGCTTGGTGCGCAGGTAGCGGAGGTTGTGCTCGCCGGCCTGGACGGGCATGGGCTCGCGGCCCTCGACCCGGAGGCCGTACCGGGTGAGTGCCTCGATCTTGTCGGGGTTGTTGGTCATCAGACGCAGACCGCGGACGCCGAGGTCGACGAGGATCTGGGCGCCGGCCGCGTAGTCGCGGGCGTCGGCGGGCAGCCCGAGCTCCAGGTTGGCGTCGAGGGTGTCGCGGCCCTGCTCCTGGAGCTCGTACGCGCGGAGCTTGGAGAGCAGGCCGATGCCGCGGCCCTCGTGGCCCCGGAGGTAGACGACGACGCCGCGGCCCTCCTCGGTGACGCGGTCCATGGAGGCCTGGAGCTGGGGTCCGCAGTCGCAGCGCAGCGAGTGGAAGATGTCGCCGGTCAGACACTCGGAGTGGACCCGCACGAGGAGGTCCTCGCCGTCGCCGATCTCGCCGTGGACGAGGGCGACGTGCTCGACGCCGTCGACGGTGGAGCGGTAGCCGTACGCGGTGAAGTCGCCGTGCGCGGTGGGGAGCTGGACCTCGGCCTCGCGGCGGACGGTCGGCTCTGCGGAGCGCCGGTAGGCGATCAGGTCCTCGATGGAGATGATCGTGAGGCCGTGCTTGCGGGCGAAGGGCACCAGCTCGGGCAGGCGCAGCATGACGCCGTCCTCACCGGCGATCTCGACGATCGCGCCGGCCGGGCGGAGGCCCGCGAGGCGGGCGAGGTCGACGGCGGCCTCGGTGTGGCCGTTGCGGGTGAGGACGCCGCCGGACTTGGCGCGCAGCGGGAAGACGTGGCCGGGGCGGACGAAGTCGGTGGGCTCGTGGCTGCCGCTCGCCAGCATGCGCAGGGTGGTGGCACGGTCGGCGGCGGAGATGCCGGTGGTGACGCCGTGCGCGGGGGACGCGTCGACGGAGACGGTGAAGGCCGTCCGCATCGACTCGGTGTTGTGCGCGACCATCTGCGGGAGCTGGAGGCGCTCCAGCTCCTCGTCCTCCATGGGGGCGCAGATCAGGCCGCGGCACTCGCTCATCATGAAGGCGACGATCTCGGGGGTCGCCTTCTCGGCGGCGATGACGAGGTCACCCTCGTTCTCGCGGTCCTCGTCGTCGACGACGACGACGGGGCGCCCGGCGGCGATGTCGCGGATGGCCTGCTCGACGGGGTCGAGGACGAGGTCGGTGGCGTCCCAGACGGGAAGGGCACTCATGCCGTGGCTCCTTCCAGAGCGGGGGCGGTGCGCGTCCGGAGCCACCAGTCGCGCATGCCCCAGATGACGAGGGCGAAGTAGATGACGTAGACCAGGCCGGAGAAGGCGAGGCCGCTGTTGAAGGCGAGGGGGACGCCGACGAGGTCGACGAGGAGCCAGGCGAACCAGAACTCGACGAGGCCGCGGGCCTGGGCGACCATCGCGACGAGCGTGCCGACGAAGATGTACGCGTCGGCCCACGGGCTCCAGGAGAGCGACGGGTAGAGCGTGAAGAGCCCGCCGACGGCGAGGGTGCCGACGACCGCGCCCGCGAGGAGGACGCCCCGCTCCTTCCAGGTGGCGAAGCGGACGGCGATGGAGCCGTCCTGGGCCTGCTGCCGCCCGCGGTTCCACTGCCACCAGCCCCAGGCGGCGACGCCGATGACGAGGAGCTGCTTGCCGACGCCGCCGGAGAGGTGGGCGGAGGCGTAGGCGCCGACGAGGATCAGGCCGGAGAGCAGCTGGGCGGGCCAGGTGAGTATGGAGCGCCGCCAGCCGAGGGCGAGGGCGATCAGACCGATCGTGTTGCCGATCATGTCGGACCACATGATGTGCTGGTCGAGGACGGTGAACGCCTCGGAGTTGAGCCAGTTCACTTGCCGTTCTCCAGGGCGTTCGGGCCGAGCAGCCGCTCGACGTACTTGGCGATGACATCGACCTCGAGGTTGACCGGGTCGCCGCTCTGCTTGAGGCCGAGCGTGGTCAGGGCGAGGGTGGTGGGGATGAGGCTGATGGTGAACCAGTCGTCGGCGACCTCGACGACGGTGAGGCTGACGCCGTCGACCGTGATCGAGCCCTTCTCGACGACGTAGCGCGAGAGGTGGGCGGGGAGGCCGACCTTGACGAGCTCCCAGTGCTCGGAGGGGGTCCGGTCGAGGATCGTGCCCGTGCCGTCGACGTGGCCCTGGACGATGTGGCCGCCGAGGCGGTCGCCCACGGCCATGGGCCGCTCCAGGTTGACCCGGGAGCCGGCTTCGAGGGCGCCGAGGCTGGACCGCTTGAGGGTCTCGGCCATGACGTCGGCGGTGAACTCTCCGTCGCCGAACTCGACGACCGTGAGACAGACACCGTTGACGGCGATGGAGTCGCCGTGCTGGGCGCCTTCCGTGACCAGGGGGCCGCGCAGTCGGAAGCGGGAGGCGTCCTCCAGCTGCTCGACGGCGACGACCTCGCCCAGTTCTTCGACGATTCCGGTGAACACGGTCAGCGCTCCTTGGGGGTGGCGGTGATGCGGAGGTCGGGGCCGATGCGGACGGTCTCGGTGATGTCGAGGCGCAACGCTTCGGTGATGGTGCTGATTCCTGCGTCGGCGAGGGCCTGGGGGCCGGCGCCGAGGAGGACCGGGGCGAGGTAGCCGACGACCTGGTCGACGGCGCCCGCGGCGACGAAGGCGCCCGCGAGGGTGGGGCCGCCTTCGAGGAGGACGGAGCGGACGCCGCGCTCGTGCAGGGCGTCCAGGAGGGCGGGCACGGACAGGCCGCGCTCGGCCCTGGGGAGGCGTACGACGTCGGGCAGGCCGGATTCGGCATCCTCGGCGATCGCGATCAGGGTGGGGGCCGCGCCGTCGAGGACGCGGGCGCCGGGCTTGACGGCGGTCGCCTCGGTGTCGACGACGACCCGGAGCGGCTGTACGGCGTTTTCGATGCCGCGTACGGCCAGATGGGGGTCGTCGGCGCGGGCGGTGCCGGAGCCGACGACGACGGCGTCGGATTCGGCGCGGAGCCGGTGGACGTCGGCGCGGGACTCGGCGGAGGTGATCCAGCGGGAGGTGCCGTCGGCGGCGGCGATGCGGCCGTCGAGGGTGGCGGCGTACTTCCACCGGACGAAGGGCCGCCCGTGGCGTACGGAGGTGAGCCAGGCGATGTTGACCACCTCGGCCTCGGCCTCCAGGAGGCCGCCGGTGACCTCGACGCCCGCGGCGCGCAGGGTGTCGGCACCGCCGGTGGCCTGCGGGTTCGGGTCGCCGACCGCGTACACGACCCGGCTGATGCCGGCCTCGATCAGGGCCTGCGCGCAGGGGCCGGTGCGGCCGGTGTGGTTGCAGGGTTCGAGGGTGACGTAGGCGGTGCCGCCGCGGGCCAGGACGCCGGCCTCGCGCAGGGCGTGGACCTCGGCGTGGGGGCCGCCGGCGCGCTGGTGCCAGCCCTCGCCGACGGGGTGTCCGGAGGCGTCGGTGATGACGCAGCCGACGACGGGGTTGGGGCTGGTGGCGCCGAGTCCGCGTGCGGCGAGCTCGACGGCTCGGTGCATGGCGGTGATGTCGGCCTGCTGGGCCACCGGGTCCTCCTGCCTCTTCGGGCACGGACTCCGGGGCTGTCGATGTCGACAGAGAGCGGGAAAGACGCCTCGCGCAGGGTGCGCCGAGGCCGGGTCCAGCGGGTACGCCGATCGGTTCCGACACGGCGACCAGCGGACGTACGGCTGACACACCCCTGACAGGGGTCGCCCGCCGCGCACTGCCTCCCATCCGGACTTTCACCGTCGGTCCAGGAGTTTCACCTGGTCAACCGGCCGCTGGCTGCGGACGGGTCGCGGACTATACCGCCGGTTCGGAATTACACCGACCCCGGAGTGCGCTGCTGCTGATACAGGGCCAGTGTGCCACGGCCGGTGACCGGCCATACCGGCGAGGCCCTGTGGGCTGGCTCACACGGATCCCTGAGCACCTTCTATGGTCCAGACCTATTGACGCACTGGTCTAGTCCTCTTAATCTCCGTGTCACCTCCGAGGTAACCGGCTCGACGGAGTGCGCACTCCCCGGCCCAACACGACCCACCCCCTTGTTCGTTGTGTTTGTCCACTCCCCCAGGAGGACCGATCGTGTTGTCCCCCACCACGAGGCGAGCGTCACTGCTCGCTTCCGGCGCGGCCGTCGCCGGTCTGCTGCTCAGCTCGCTCGCCGGCGGCGTCTCGTACGCGGCCGACAACGAGAGCTGTCGCCCCGACGGGCTGTACAAGACCCCGGGCGTCGACGTCCCGTACTGCTCGGTCTACGACACCGAGGGTCGCGAGAAGATGGGCGCGGACCACCAGCGCCGGGTCATCGGCTACTTCACCGGCTGGCGCACCGGCAAGAACGGCGAGCCCGCGTACCTCGCCAAGGACATCCCGTGGGAGAAGATCACCCACATCAACTACGCCTTCGGTCACATCGGGAGCGACAACAAGCTCTCCGTGGGCACGGACGGTCCGGACAACGCCGCCACCGGGATGACCTGGCCCGGTGTCGCCGGTGCCGAGATGGACCCCGCCTACGCGTACAAGGGCCACTTCAACCTGCTCAACAAGTTCAAGAAGCAGCACCCGGACGTCAAGACGCTGATCTCGGTCGGCGGCTGGGCGGAGACCGGCGGATACTTCGCGGACAACGGCGACCGGATCAACTCCGGCGGCTTCTACTCGATGGCCACCAACGCCGACGGTTCGGTCAACCAGGCCGGGATCGACACCTTCGCGACCTCGGCCGTCGACTTCATCCGGAAGTACGGGTTCAACGGCGTCGACATCGACTACGAGTACCCGACCACGATGAAGGACGCGGGCAACCCGCTCGACTGGCAGCTCGCGAACGCGCGCCGCGCCGGACTCGTGCAGGGCTACGCGGCCCTCATGAAGTCCCTGCGCGAGAAGCTGGACACGGCCGGCGCCTCGGACGGCAAGCACTACCTGCTGACCGTCGCCGCCCCCTCCTCCGGCTACCTGCTGCGCGGCATGGAGACGTTCCAGATGCAGAAGTACCTGGACTACGTCAACATCATGTCCTACGACCTGCACGGTGCCTGGAACGAGTACGTCGGCCCCAACGCCTCGCTCTTCGACGACGGCAAGGACGGCGAGCTCGCCGCCGCCAACGTCTACGGCTCGTCGCAGTACGGCGGCATCGGCTACCTCAACACCGACTGGGCGTACCACTACTTCCGCGGCTCGATGCCGGCCGGCCGCATCAACATCGGCCTGCCCTACTACACCCGCGGCCACAAGAACGTCCAGGGCGGTACCGACGGCCTGTGGGGCAAGGCCTCCGCGACGACCTGCCCGGCCGGCGCCGGTCTGACCAAGTGCGGTGACGGCGCCACGGGCATCGACAACCTGTGGCACGACAAGGACACCAACGGTGTCGAGTCGCCGGCGGGCTCCAACCCGATGTGGCACGCGAAGAACCTGGAGAAGGGGATCGTCGGCGACTACGTCACGCAGTACGGCTTCCCCGCGAGCACCGCGCTGACCGGCACCTACGCCCGCAAGTACGACTCGACCCTGGTCGCGCCGTGGCTGTGGAACGCGCAGAAGAAGGTCTTCCTCTCCACCGAGGACGAGCAGTCCGTGGCCGCCAAGGCCGACTACGTGGTCGACCGCGGCATCGGCGGCACCATGGTCTGGGAGATGGCCGGCGACTACGGCTGGAACGCCGCCAAGGGCCAGTACGAGATGGGCTCCACGCTCACCTCGCTGATGTACGACAAGTTCAAGGCGGCCACCCCGTACGGCGCGAAGAAGTCCAACAAGGCGCTGCCGACCCAGGCCGTGAAGGTCGACGCGCAGTTCACCGAGTTCAAGCTGGGCGACTCGAACTACCCGATCACGCCGAAGATCAAGATCACCAACAACACGGCGACGGCCCTGCCGGGCGGCACGGAGTTCCAGTTCGACTACGGCACCTCGGCGCCGGGCAACGCCTCCGACCAGTCGGGCTTCGGTACGAAGGTCATCAGCAGCGACCACACGGGCGGCAACGTGGGCGGGCTGAAGGGCGACTTCCATCGCGTCTCCCTGAAGCTCCCGGCCTGGCAGTCGCTGGCCCCGGGCGCCTCGGTCGACCTCGCGTTCAACTACTACCTGCCGGTGTCCACCCCCTCCAACTGGACGGTGAACATCAACGGCACGGCGTACGCCCTCGCCGGCGACCTGGCGCGCGGGACGACGGTCGTCGAGCCCGGCTCCACCACGCCGCCCACGACGCCGCCGACCACCCCGCCCACCACGGACCCCACGACCCCGCCGACCACCACCCCGCCCACCACGCCTCCGACGACGCCGCCCACCACGGGCTGCACCGTCCCGGCGTACGTGGCCGGCACGGTCTACAACGCGGGCAACGAGGTCTCGCACAAGGGCAGCAAGTGGAAGGCCCAGTGGTGGACGCAGAACGAGGAGCCGGGCACGACCGGCGAGTGGGGCGTCTGGAAGAACCTCGGCGCCTGCTGACGACCGACTGACGCACCCACCGAAAGACCCCCGGCGGCGGATTCCTACGGCCCTTGGCCGCCGCCGGGCTCCCACCGCGCCGCGCTCCCCTGTCCGGGGCGCGGCGCGAGCGCGTTCGCCGGGGTTTTCACGGGGTGCTTGCGGGGCCCTACGGAAACAGCTCGTCCTGGGCCGCGTCCCTGGCGAGGAGGAGAGCGCCCCGGAGGACCGCCGCGTCCCCGAGGGCGGTGGGGCGGACCGCCGCACGCAGCGGGGAGAGTACCGCGACCTCGGCCTCCACGCGGGCCGCGAGCTCCGCGCCGCCCTGGTGGCCGGTCTCGCCGCCGAGGACGACACAGCCGGGGTCGAGGACGGAGGCCACCGCCGCCGTGCCGACGGCCAGGCGGCGGGCGAGGGCGTCGAGGAAGGGCCCGTGGCCGGAGCTCAGCGCGGTCTCCGGGTCGAGGCCGTGCTGGACGGCCAGGGCCTCGACCGCGGCCGCGCAGGCCAGCTCGTGGAAACCGCCGTCGCAACCGGTGGCCGAGGGGAGCCCGGCGGTGCCGGGCACGGGCAGGAAGCCGATCTCGCCGGCGCCGCCCGAGGCCCCTCGGCGCAGCTTGCCGCCGAGGACGACGGCGGCGCCGACACCCTGGCCGAGCCAGAGCAGCACGAAGTCGTCGCGGTCACGGGCGGCGCCCTCGCGGAGCTCGGCGACGGCGGCGAGGTTGGTCTCGTTCTCGACGAGGACCCGGGCGGGCAGCCGCTCCTGGAGGACCGCGACGAGACGGCGGTGCCAGGCGGGCAGTTTGGCGGAGTCGCGGAGCTCCCCAGTGGCCGGGTCGATGAGCCCGGGCGCGCCGACGGCGACGGTGTGCAGCCGGTCGACGCCCGCCTCCTTCGCGGTGCGCTCCAGGAGCGTGACCGCCTTCTCCACGGCGGGGCCCGTGCCGCCGTCGTCGCCGACGGGCACGGAGGCCTCGGCGAGGGTGGTGCCGAGCAGGTCGGAGACGGTGACGGAGACGGAGCGGGTGCGGACGTCGAGCGCGGCGAGGTGCGCGCGGTCGGCGACGATCCCGTACAGCTTGGCGTTGGGGCCGCGGCGCTCCGCCCCTGACTCCCCGACGACATGGACGAGCCCGGACTCGCTGAGGCGTTCGACGAGGTCGGCGACGGTCGGGCGGGAGAGTCCGGTGAGCGTCTTGAGCTGAGTGGCCGTCAACGGGCCCTCGTCCTGGAGCAGTCGCAGGGCGAGCCGGTCGTTGATGGCCCGTGCGGTGCTCGGGGATGCGGCCATGCGGCGATCCTCTCAGACTCGATTCGGGTGCGGACTCCCGCGCGGACTCCCCTGCGGACTATTTATCAGGCAGGGTCCCTGATAGTTTACCGCCACACCACGACACAGGGAGGGCACATGGCGGCGGAGACCGTCTTCAGCACCGGGCGTCTGCGGCGGGCACGCTTCGCCGTCGCCGCGGTCTTCTGCGTCCATGGCGCGGTGACCGGCAGCTTCGCGACCCGTATCCCGTGGATCCAGGAGCACGCGGGCGTCAGTGCCGGACAGCTCGGGCTCGCGCTCGCCTTCCCCGCGCTCGGCGCCTCCCTCGCGATGCCGCTGGCCGGGGCCATCAGCCATCGCTTCGGCGCCCGCACGGCCCTGCGCGGCCTGCTCGCCCTGTGGACGCTCGCCCTGACGCTTCCCTCGCTCGCCCCGAACATCTGGGGCCTCTGCGCCGTGCTCTTCGTGTACGGCGCGACCGCCGGCATGTCCGACGTGGCGATGAACGCGCTGGGCGTCGAGACCGAGAACCGGCTCGGCAAGTCCATCATGTCGAGCCTCCACGGCATGTGGAGCGCGGGCGCGCTGCTCGGCTCGGCCGCCGGCACGGTCGCCGCCCACCTCGGCGGCGACGCCCGCATCCACCACCTGATCGCGGCCCTGGTCCTGACCGCCCTCGGGCTGCTGTTCTGCCAGGGCGTGCTGGACGTGCACAGCACCCCGGACGCGGAGGCGCCGCCGCGCTTCTCGCTGCCGCCGAAGTCGGCGCTGATCATCGGCGCGGTCGGCTTCTGCGCGGTGTTCGCCGAGGGCGCCAGCCTCGACTGGTCGGCCGTCTACCTCCGGGACGAGCTGGGCAGCTCCGCAGGGCTCGCGGCCGCCTCCACCACCGCCTTCGCGCTGACGATGACCATCGCGCGGCTCGCCGGCGACCGGGTCGTGGACCGCTTCGGAGCCGTCCGTACGGTACGGGTCGGTGGCACCGTCGCCACCCTCGGCGGGGTGCTCGTCGTCCTCGCGCCGCACGCCGCCGTCGCGATGGCCGGATTCGGTCTGATCGGGCTCGGAGTCGCGGTCGTGGTCCCGCTCGCCTTCGCGGCGGCCGGGCGCAGCGGCCCGAACCCCAGCCAGGCCATCGCGGGCGTCGCCACCATCACGTACACCTCGGGGCTCATCGCCCCCTCGGCGATCGGCGGCATCGCCGACGCGACCTCCCTGGTCCTCTCCTTCGGCCTGGTCACACTGCTCGCCCTGGGCCTCGTCGTCGGCGCGGGCGTGCTCAGGCCCGGCGATCGGAAGGCGACTCCGACGACAACGCCGGACGGGACTCCGGCGCCGGCGCCCGACGGGGCTCCGGCGAAGGCCTCCGGCCCGGTCGGGGGCTGACCTCCGATGCGGTCGGGGCTGATCTCCGGACCGGTCGGGGCTGACCTCCGGCACGGTCAAGGCTGACCTCCGGACCGGTCGGTGGCTTACCTCCGGACGGGTCGGGGGCTTACCTCCGGACCGGTCGGGGGCTTACCTCCGGACCGGTCGGGGGCTTACCTCCGGACCGGTCGGGGGCCCGGCCTCCGACGCGTGTCGCGGCCGGCCACGGCGCATACCATGTGGCTGATCTTTTGCGGTCACGACGCGGCCGCCGGAACCTCGGAACGGGAGCGACCTCATGAACCTCGGCGTGCGCTGGACCCTGCACGGCGACGGGAGAACACCCGCCCCCGGGGCCGTCGTCCGGCCGGACGAGCGGCTCTCCTGGCCCCGCACCGTCGGACTCGGCGCCCAGCACGTCGTCGCCATGTTCGGGGCGTCCTTCGTCGCCCCAGTCCTCATGGGTCTCGACCCGAACCTCGCGATCATGATGTCCGGTGTCGCGACCGCGATCTTCCTCCTCTCGACCCGCGGCACCGTCCCCTCCTACCTGGGCTGCTCGCTCTCCTTCGTCGGCGTCGCCGCCGCGATCCGGGCCTCGGGCGGCACGAGCGCGACCGTGACCGGAGCGGTCCTCGTCGTCGGCGCGGTGCTCTTCCTCGCCGGTCTGGCGGTACGGAGGTTCGGCGCGCGGATCATCCACGCGGCGATGCCCCCGATCGTGACCGGCGCCGTCGTCATGCTGATCGGCTTCAACCTGGCCCCGGTCACCGCGTCGACGTACTGGCCACAGGACCAGTGGACGGCGCTGCTCGTGATGCTGTTCACGGGTCTGGCCGTGGTCTGCCTGCGCGGCTTCTGGTCGCGGATCGCGATCTTCCTCGGCCTGGTCTTCGGCTACGCCCTCTCCTGGGTCCTCGACCTCGTCTTCGGCAAGATCCACTCGATGTCCCCGAGCGGCCAGATCACCGACCACTGGCGGCTCGACCTCTCCGGCGTCTCCAAGGCCGACTGGATCGGTCTGCCCTCCTTCCACGGCCCGACCTTCGAGTGGTCCGCGATCCTGGTCGCGCTGCCCGTCGTCATCGCCCTGATCGCCGAGAACGCCGGTCACGTCAAGGCCGTCGGCGAGATGACCGGTGACAACCTCGACGACCGGCTCGGCACCGCGATCGCCGCCGACGGTGCCGCCTCGGTGCTGTCGACGGCCGTGGGCGGCCCGCCGAACACCACGTACTCCGAGAACATCGGCGTCATGGCCGCCACCCGGGTCTACTCCACCGCCGCCTACTGGGCCGCGGCCGGCTTCGCGCTCCTCTTCGGTCTCTGCCCCAAGTTCGGCGCGATCGTCGCCGCCATCCCGGGCGGGGTCCTCGGCGGCATCACCGTGATCCTCTACGGCATGATCGGCCTGCTCGGCGCCCAGATCTGGATCAACGCCAAGGTCGACCTGCGCAACCCGCTCAACCTGGTCCCGGCCGCCGCCGGCGTCATCATCGGCGTCGGCGGTGTGAAGCTCACCTTCACCGACACCTTCGAGCTCGGCGGAATCGCGCTCGGCACGATCGTCGTCATCACCGGCTACCACGTGCTGCGGGCCTTCGCCCCGGCCCACCTCAAGGAGCAGGAGCCCCTCCTGGACTCCGGCACCAGCTCGTACGAGAGCACGTCGGACGAGGAGCCGGCGCCGAAGAACTGAGTGATTCGCCCGTTCTGGGGAAGCCGGGCGCAGGGAGTTCCCTCGCGGCCCGGCGCCTGGAAACCTGCCCCCATGGCGCAGACCCAGCAGATCGGGCAGGACAGCGGTCATGACATCGGCCGGGACACGAGACAGGACATCGGCCCGGACGTCCGCCAGGACATCGACCCGGGCGTCCGGCGGGACATCGGCCGGGACATCGGGCCGTTCCTGGCGGTCGACCCCGTGGTGGACCGGATGCGGACGCTCCGCTCCACCTGGCACCCGGCCGACGGCGTCGCCGTCTTCAACCGGGTCTATCTGACGGTCACCGAGGAGATCGGCCACGCCATCGAGGCGGGCACCTTCGCCGACCGCAGGGCCGCAGCCACCCTCGACGTGCGCTTCGCCGAGCGTTACCTCGCGGCGGTCGACACCGTCGCGACCGGCGGCCCGGCGCCCGCCTGCTGGCGGCCGCTCTTCCACTACCGGCGCCATCCCGGCGTACGTCCGCTGCAGTTCGCGCTCGCCGGGATCAACGCCCACGTCGGCCACGACCTGGCACTCGCCGTGGTCGACACGTGCCGCATCCTGGACTGCGCGCCCGCCGACCTGGAGGACGAGTTCCACCGGGTCGGCGACATCCTCCTCCTCCTGGAGGAGCGCATCAGGGAGGAACTGATGCCGGGCCCGGACCTCCTGGAGATCGCGGACCCGCTGACGCATCTGCTCGGCTGCTGGAGCCTGGACCGGGCCCGCGACGGGGCCTGGCTGGCCGCCCGCTCGCTGTGGCAGCTGCGCGGGCTGCCGGAGCTGGCCGGGGAGTTCACGGAACGCCTCGACCGGTCGGTCGGCCTGGTGGGGCGGATGCTGCTCACGCCGCTCACCAGGCCGTGAACGCTCCGGAGGTCAGTCCTCCGGCAGCTCGACCGGGGCGATCTCGTCGTACACGTCGCCCGGCCCCGGGTTGGTGGCGTCGGTGCCGCCGCCGAAGTGGTGCATCACGCCCCACACCGCGTTGAGCGCGGTCTGCACCGCGCCCTCGGCCCAGCCGGCCGTCCAGGAGATGTCGTCGCCCGCGAGGAAGATGCCCCGCTTGTCCTCGGGCAGGTGGTCCTGCATGAAGTGCGTGAACAGGCGGCGCTGGTAGCGGTAGTGGCCCGGCAGGTTGGCCTTGAAGGCGCCCATGAAGTAGGGCTCGTTCTCCCAGGAGACCGTCACCGGGTTGCCGATGATGTGCTTCCGGATGTCGACCTTCGGGTAGATCTCGCCGAGCGACTTGAGCATGACCTCCATGCGCTCGTTCGCGGAGAGCGGCAGCCACTTCAGGCTGTCGTCGCACCAGGTGTACGAGAGGCAGATGGTGGCCGGCTTGTCCGGGCCGTCGTCCAGGAGGTACGTGCCACGGGTCATCCGGTCGGTGAGCGTCATCGACATGACGTCACGCCCCGTCTCCTCGTCCTTGTCCAGCCAGAACGGCCGGTCCACGGGCACGAAGAGCTTCGAGCTCTCCATGTAGTGGGTGCGCTCGATCGCCGTCCAGTGGTCGATCGGGAAGAGCGAGTCGTCGCAGGCGATCTTGGAGAGCAGCATCCAGGACTGGGCGGTGAAGATCGCCGCCTGGTACGTACGGATGTCGCCGGAGGCGTCGGTGACGGTGATCCGGTTGCCGGCGGTGCGGTTCAGCCGGGTCACGGCCGGCTTCGGGGCGCCGTCGTGGAGCGAGCTGAGCGAGGTGCCCTGCGCCCAGTGGACGATCTTCTCCGGCTCGCGCTCCCACAGGCGCAGCGGCAGCTGCTGCGAGCCGCCCACGATGCCCCGGTGGTGGTCGTCGGCCTCGGTGTAGACGACGCGGAGGATCTCCAGGATGGAGTTGGGGAAGTCGGTGTCCCAGCCTCCGGTGCCGAAACCGACCTGGCCGAAGATCTCGCGGTGGCGGAAGGACTTGAAGGACTCCGACTCGCAGAGGAAGCCGTAGAAGGTCTGGTTGTCGAGCTTCTCGACGAGCTTCGACCAGATCTCGCGGATGCGCGGGACGTCGCGCTCGCGCATGGCCTGGTTCATGTCGGAGAAGTCCGCGCCCTCGTCGAGGCAGGCGTTCCACGCGTTCATCACGTCGCGGTAGACCTGCGGGAGGTCGTCGACGGTGGTGGCGTAGTGCGACTCGCCCTTGAGGTCGACGACGGTCGAGGGGGTCGACTCGGCCAGCGGGTTCGGGAAGGGCGTGGTCTCCAGGCCGACGAGGTCGATGTAGTGCTGGAGCGCGGTCGAGGAGGGCGGGAAGCGCATCGCGCCCATCTCGGCGGTCAGGCCCTCGGTGGCGGTGCCCTCGAAACCCACGGTGCGCAGGCGGCCGCCGATCTGGTCGGCCTCGTAGACGACGGGCTTGAGGCCCATCTTCATGAGCTCGTACGCGGCGATGATGCCGGAGAGACCGCCGCCGATGACGGCGACCTCCGTGCCGTGCTCGGTCGCCGGTATCTGGCCGAGACCCGCCGGGTGGGCCAGGAAGTCGTCGTACGCGTACGGGAAGTCCGGACCGAACATGGTGATCGGCGGCTGGCCGTCGCTGTGGGGGACGGCGGTCGTGGGCACCGTGGACGTCATGGGGTACGGACTCCTTGCACGGAAAAGGTGAGGCAGGTCGGGGAGGCGGGGAGCGGGCGGCTCAGACGAGGGGGCCGTACAGGCCCGGGCGCCGGTCGCGGAGGTAGGGGTTCTCCGCGCGGGAGGCCGCCAGGAAGTCGGGGTCGACATCGCCGATGACGAGTTCCTCGCCGCGCCCGGCGCGGGCGCGGGCGGTGCCGTCGGGGCCTGCCAGGGCGGAGAGGCCGACGAACTCGAAGGCGCCCTCGGGGCCGGTCCGGTTGGCGTACGCGAGGTAGAGCTGGTTCTCGAAGGCGCGGACCGGCACCACGGACAGGGGCACGATCTCGGCGGGGTGCATCAGCGCGGTCGGTACGAGGAGGAGGTCCGTACCGGCCAGGGCGTGCGCCCGGACGTTCTCGGGGAACTCGACGTCGTAGCAGATCATCAGGCCGACGGTGAGGCCGTCGATCTCCGTCTGGACGACGGCCTGGTCACCGGGGGTGAACCAGGTCGCCTCGAAGTCTCCGAAGAGGTGGGTCTTCCGGTACCGCACGAGCGGGGTGCCGTCGGCGCCGATGAGCTGCGCGGAGTTGTAGAGGACCCCGTGCCGCTCGGTGTCCCGCTCCGGGTAGCCGTAGCCGACGGCGAGGCCGTGGCGCACGGCGATCGCCGCGACGGCGCGGGAGGAGGGGCCGTCGGCCGGCTCGGCCAGGCGCGCCATGTCGGGGCCGATGGCGTAGCCGGTGAGGAACAGCTCGGGGGCGAGCAGCAGGCCCGCTCCGGCGGCCGCGGCGCGGGCGGCGGCCTCGTCGAGGATCTTGAGGTTGGCGGCCACGTCACCGAGCTCGCCGGAGCTCTGGAGCAGGGCGGTGCGCAGCGCGGGCATGGGCGATCCTCAGGGGGGTCGGAGTACAAGGGGAAGACGTCAAAAACGGTACGGTTTCGGGCTCCGTTCGGACAAGGCGGGAGCGTTGCGGACCGACCGTCGAACCGTTGCGCGATCCACGGTCGGCGTGGCGATTCGTTGCGTACGGCTCCGCCAGGGGTCGTACGGCTCCCCCGCCGCCCGGCGGAGACGAGGACCGTCCCACGGCGCGACGACCCGGCGCGGTCCGCGCGGAAGAGTGGTGGTCGTCCGGAGGAACCCCGGACGACCTGCCGAAAGGACCGAGTCGCCATGAACCGCCGTACGAAGACCGTCGCCGTCGCCGCCGCCGTCCTGCTCACCCTGGGAGCCGGGGGCATCACCGCCGCCGCGGCGGACGAGGCTCCCGCCCCGGCCGTGACCCGGGCCACCGTCTCGGAGGCCGCCGCGCTGACGGGCACCGCGAAGCTGTACCGGCCGGCCGGGGACGACATCACCTTCACGTTCGATGCGCATCTGGCCGAGAAGGACCGGCAGGATCCGATGCGGGCCACCGGTACGTTCCGCTTCAGTCACTACAAGGGCGACTGGGGCGGCTACGCGAAGGTGAAGGTCGACTGCCTCACGACGGGCGGCAAGGTGGCCGTCGTGTCCGGCGTCGTCGTCGAGACCGATGTGAAGGAGTTCCGGAAGGCGCGCGTCGGGGTCACGGTGCACGACGACCTCAACGGCGACCGGCTCGGCTACACCTGGATGACGGCCGACCCGCAGAAGGACAAGGTGCCGCCGTGCATCAGCGGCGCGCCGTTCGAGAAGGTCAAGGAGGGGACGGGCGACTTCCACGTCGTGCCCTGGGAGTTCGTCTACCCGACCGAGTAGCCCGCCCCACGGGGGTGGGTGGGCGAAGGGCGGTGCGGGAACCACGGCCCGCACCGCCCCGGCCGCCCGCGCCCCGCGGGGCTGAGCGCACCGGGCGGTGCTACGCGGGCGAGCCCGAGGAGAAGCGCCGCAGCAGCGGCGAGAGCACCAGGACGGACTTGGTGCGCTCCACGAAGGGCTCGCCCGCGATGCGCTCCAGGACGCGCTCGAAGTGGCGCATGTCCGAGGCGAAGACCTGGACGACGGCGTCCGCGTCACCGGTGACGGTCGACGCGGACACCACCTCGGGGTAGCGCTCCAGACCTCGGCGGATGTCGTCCGGCGAGGTGTTGTGGCGGCAGTAGATCTCGACGAAGCCCTCGGTCTCCCAGCCGAGCGCCGCCGGGTCCACCCGTACGGTGAACCCGGTGATGGCGCCCTCGGCCCTGAGCCGGTCCACGCGCCGTTTCACGGCGGGCGCGGAGAGACCGACGAGCGAGCCGATGTCGGCGTAGCTGCGGCGGGCGTCTTCCGCGAGGGCGTGGACGATGCGTTCGTCGAGGTCGTTCAGTCGCACTGCGGGTGGATCACTTCTCTGATGTGGCCAGTCGGGAGCGGCGCATGCCGTACAGGAAGTAGACCACGAGGCCGGCCACCATCCACCCACCGAAGACGATCCACGTGGCGGTGTCCAGACTGAACATCATGTAGCCGCAGGCGATCAGACCGAGGATCGGCGTGATCGGGAAGAGCGCGACCTTGAAGGTGCGCGGCAGGTCCGGGCGGGTCCAGCGCAGGATGACGACGGCGACGTTGACCAGGCCGAAGGCGAAGAGCGTGCCGATGCTGGTGGCGTCGGCGAGCTTGCCGAGCGGGATGAAGGCCGCGAGGGTGCCGCAGAAGAGGGACACGATCACCACGTTGACGCGCGGGGCGCCGGACTTGTTGTCCACCCTGGCGAAGACCTTGGGGACGAGCCCGTCGCGCGACATGGCGAAGAGGATGCGGGTCTGGCCGTAGAGGACGGCGAAGACGACGGAGGCGATGGCGACGACGGCGCCTGCGGCGAGGACGACACCCCAGAAGGTGTGCCCCGAGACGTCGGTCATGATCTTGGCGAGCGCGGCCTCGGTGGACCCGAAGTCCTGCCACGGCATGGCGCCGACGGCGACGAAGGCGACGAGGACGTAGAGCACGGTGACGATCAGCAGCGAGAGCATGATCGCGCGGGGCAGGTCCCGCTTGGGGTTCTTGGCCTCCTCACCGGCGGTGGAGGCGGCGTCGAAGCCGATGTACGAGAAGAAGAGCGTGGCCGCGCCGGCGCTGATGCCCGTGATGCCCAGCGGGGCGAGGGGCGTGTAGTTGCCGCCCTTGATGCCCAGGAAGCCGATGCCTATGAAGAGCAGCAGGGTGACGATCTTCACCGCGACCATGATCGAGTTGATCCGGGCGCTCTCCTTGGCGCCGCGCATCAGGAACACCATGGCGAGCAGGACGACGACCAGCGCGGGCAGGTTGATGAAGCCGCCCTCGCCCATGGGGGACGAGACCTGTTCGGGGATGGTGATCCCGACGGTGCCGTCGAGGAGTTCGTTGAGGTACTCGCCCCAGCCGACGGCGACCGCCGCGACGGAGACGCCGTACTCCAGGACCAGGCACCAGCCGCAGACCCAGGCGACGAGCTCACCCATCGTTGCGTACGCATACGAGTACGAGGAGCCGGAGACGGGCACCGATCCGGCCAGCTCCGCGTAGGACAGGGCGGAGAAGAGCGCGGTCAGGCCCGCGATCACGAAGGAGATCGTGACGGCGGGGCCGGCCTTGGGGGCGGCGTCGCCGAGGACGACGAAGATGCCGGTGCCGAGCGTGGCACCGATGCTGATCATGGTCAGCTGCCACATGGTGAGCGAGCGGCGGAGGCTGCCGCCCTCACCCTGCCCACCCTCCATGACCAGGCGTTCAACCGGCTTGCGCCGGGTGAGTGCGCCGAGCGCGGACGTCTTGGGGGTGGTCGTGTCGACGACCGGTGGGGCTGCGCCGTGGTCCAGCACTGCGGAGGCTCCTTATCGCTGCCTGTAGGCGGTGGGACGACCACGGCGGCACGTGGACACGCCGAAGCACGTCCACGGGGGAAGGGGAACCGCCGAGCAGGCGGTCGCCGCCACTCCTGGTACGGGGCACGAGCCTAAGCGGCTGAGTTCGCACTCGTAATGCATCGTTGTTGCGCACTGCCGAATGATCATTGCGCGCTCGCGGCGCAGACGGGGAAACATTGCGCGCCCCTGCATGAATCGGCACATTGGGGTCTCCGGGGGCGCTCGGCACGCGCGCGTGCCGAGCGTCTGCCCGAGGCGCGCGACGCGCGCGCACGCGCCTTGACTCCTCGTGCCCGATGACCCACGCTGCGAGCCCCCGGCAACCCCACGATCGGAGACCTCGGTGGGCTGGCTCGCCCCGGCGCCCTTCCTGCGCGGCACGGCCTGGCTCGACGGGGACCGGCCGGTACGGGCCGACCCGGGCGACCTCGAACGCCTCCCGTGGGACATCGCCGCGAGGGCCGCGCTGCCCATCGGCGTACGCGTCGAGTTCACGGCGGAGCCCGGGACGCGGGCGGTGGAGCTGCGCTACCGGGCGGCCGTCCCGCGGCCGGACGACCCGCTCGCCGCGCTGCGGCACTGCTTCGCGCTCTGGCAGGGCACGCGGCTCGTCGGGGAGACCTGCGCCGCCCCGGCCCCGAAGGGTCTCGTGAGCCTCTCGCTGCCCCCGTGCGGCGGCGTCTTCACCGTCCACCTCCCCGAGGGCCAGTCACCGGTACCGCTCGCCCTGCGGGCCGTAGGCGGCCGCCTCTCCCCCGCGCCGGTCCGGCCCCGCTGGCTCGTCCACGGCGATTCGATCACCGAGGGCTGGTGGGCGACCCGCCCCGCGCACTCCTGGCCCGCCACGGCGGGGCGGCTGCTCGGGCTCGACCCGGTCAATCTGGGGTACGCGGGCGGGGCGCGGGGCGAGCTCCCGCTGGCCGAGCACCTGGCACGGCTCCCCGGCGAGGTGGTCACCCTCGCCTTCGGCACCAACTGCTGGTCGACGGTGCCCGCGACGGCCGACTGGCTGTACGCGACCGTCCGGGCCTTCGTCGGCCTGGTCCGCAGGGGCCACCCGGACGCCCCGCTGCTGATCGTCTCGCCCGTCCTGCGCCCGGCGGCCGAACACACCCGCAACGCCCTCGGAGCCACCCTCACGGAGCTCCGCAGGGCCATGGAGCGCGCGGGCCGCGACCTGGCGGCCGAGGGCGACGGACGGCTCCTGGTCCTCCCGGGGCGCCCCCTCCTCGGCCCGGAGCACCTGGCGGACGGGCTGCACCCGAACGACGGGGGTCACGCACGGATCGCGGCAGCCGTGGCGGAGGCCCTCCGCCCCCACGTGCCGGTCATCAGCCGCCCCGTACCGCCGGCGCTCTGACAAGGAAGACGCACGCGTCCGCGCACGCGTGCGTGCGGCCCTCCGCGTCCGTCCAGCCGTAGCGGTCGGTGTAGCTCACGACGGGCTCGTAGCCGAGGCGTGCGTACAGCGCCGCCGCCCGCGGGTTGTCATGGGCGACACCGAGCCCCAGCACCGTCCCGCCGCGCTCCCGCACCAGCTCCTCGGCCGCGTGGACCAACGCCGTTCCGATGCCCTGTCCACGGAGCTCCTCGGGCCGCACGTCCAGGCCGTTGAGCTCGGGGCAGTCGCCGAGCTCGGCCCGTACCTCGGGCGCCGCGCAGCCGTCCCAGCGGACCTGCCCGTGGCCGACCGGCACACCGTCGCGCCAGGCGAGGAGGTACGTCCCGGCCCCGGCCTCCTGGCGCGCGAACCGGTCGGCGTGCCGGCTCGGCGCCCCGGGAGTGGGGAGGTGACGGTCGAGCAGGGGCACGTCGGCGGCGCGGCAGGGCCTGATCTCCATGCGCCGACCGTACGGGAACGCCGTGAGCCCCCGGGAGGATTTCCCCGGGGGCCCACGGCGTGCCGGCGGAGAGACTGCGCCTCCGACCGCGCGGACTAGCTCCAGCTGGCGTGCAGCGGCTTGCCCTCGGCGTAACCGGCGGCCGACTGGATGCCGACCACGGACTTCTCCTCGAACTCGGCGAGCGAGCCGGCACCGGCGTAGGTGCAGGAGGAGCGGACGCCCGCGATGATCGAGTCGATCAGGTCCTCGACGCCCGGCCGGGCCGGGTCGAGGAACATGCGGGAGGTGGAGATGCCCTCCTCGAACAGCGCCTTGCGGGCGCGGTCGTAGGCGGACTCCTCGCTCGTGCGGTTCTTCACGGCGCGCGCGGAGGCCATGCCGAAGGACTCCTTGTACGCACGCCCCTGAGCATCCTGCTGGAGGTCGCCGGGGGACTCGTACGTCCCGGCGAACCAGGAGCCGATCATCACGTTCGACGCGCCGGCGGCGAGCGCCATGGCGACGTCGCGCGGGTGCCGGACGCCCCCGTCGGCCCAGACGTGCTTGCCGTACTTCTTGGCCTCGGCGGCGCACTCCAGGACGGCCGAGAACTGCGGCCGGCCGACGCCGGTCATCATGCGGGTCGTGCACATGGCACCGGGGCCGACGCCGACCTTGATGATGTCGGCGCCCGCCTCGATGAGGTCCTTGACGCCCTCGGCGGCGACGATGTTGCCCGCGACGATCGGGACCTGCGGGTCGAGTGCCCGCACGGCCTTGATCGCGGTGATCATCGACTCCTGGTGGCCGTGCGCCGTGTCGATGACGAGCGTGTCCACGCCCGCGTCGAGGAGCTGCTTGGCCTTGCCCACGAAGTCGCCGTTGATACCGACGGCGGCGGCGACGCGCAGCTTGCCCTCGGCATCGGTGGCCGGGGTGTACAGGGTCGCGCGGAGGGCGCCCTTGCGGGTCAGGATGCCGACCAGCTTGCCGTCCTTGTCGACGGCCGGGGCGTAGCGGCGGTTGGCGTGGTCCAGCGTGTTGAACGCCTCGCGCGGCTCGATGTCGGCGTCGATGAGGAGCAGGTCCTTCGACATGACCTCGGACAGCTGGGTGAAGCGGTCCACGCCGGACAGGTCGGCGTCGGTGACGACACCGATCGGGCGACGGTGCTCGTCGACGACGACACCGGCGCCGTGGGCCCGCTTCGGCAGCAGGGAGAGCGCGTCGGCGACGGTCTGGTGGGGCTCCAGGACGATCGGGGTGTCGAGCACGTGATGGCGGCTCTTGACCCACGAGATGACGTCGGTGACGACCTCGATCGGGATGTCCTGGGGGATGACGACCAGGCCGCCGCGGCGGGCGACGGTCTCGGCCATGCGACGGCCGGCGATGGCGGTCATGTTGGCGACGACCAGCGGGATCGTCGTCCCGGTTCCGTCCGGCGAGGAGAGGTCCACCGCCTGGCGGGAACCGACGGCCGAGCGGCTCGGCACCATGAACACATCGTCGTACGTCAGGTCGTAGGGCGGCTTGACGTCATTGAGGAAACGCACGTGCTGACATCCCAGTCGTTCGGATCGGCCCCTAGGCATTTCAGCCAGGGGAAAAAGCACGTAGTTCATTGTCCCACGCCTGTACGAATACCAGCCCTGGGCGATTCATCCGAGGCTTGCGGGAGGGGGTTCGTGCGATCCTCCGAAACCCTCACCCAGGGAGAGGAGGACGGAGAGGCGGGTGGGGCGCTCGTCGACCGCCGTGGCGAAGACGTCCTGGGCGGTCTCCCACTCGCCGGGACGCGTCCTGGCGTATGCCTGCCAGCCGGTGACGACGAGGGTGACGGGCTCGGGAAGGTCGGCCAGGCACTCGGCCAGGGCGTCCCAGTTCCGGCCGAACCACGCGGGCAGCGCGAGGGCCACGGCACACCGGTCCATGAGCGCGGCCTTGTCCGTGACGCCGGCCAGGTCGAGGACGACGGTGTCGTCGAGTCTCATCCGACGACCTCCCGGAAGGTCTCGTAGTGGTCGTCGGTCCAGTAGATCTCCCCGCCCCGCCCGGTGACGATCCGGCGCGCCCCCCGGTCGCGCTCACCGGGGGTCTTCACGGTGTACTCGCGGTAGTAGCCGCGTTCCTCGCGGGGCAGGATCCGCTCGAAGTTCGAGAAGACGGCGCCGTCCTTGGCGTACGGGTAGGGGCCGCCGCGCGCGATGAGGTCGAGCGTCTCGCGCGCCTCGGGGGGCAGGTCCGCGGCCCGTACGGTGGGCAGGCCCGAGGTCCCGGTGGCCGCCGCGGCAGGGGCGGCCGGTGCGGAGCTCGTGGGTGCCGCGGCGGTGGCCCCCGTGGCGGTCGTGTCACTCGCGGACGAGCACCCGGCCAGGAAGACACACAGGACGAGCGCGAGGAGCACGCGAAGAGGCCGGAGCAACATGTCCCGAACATACCGTTACGGGATGGCTCCGGCCCCTGGAATCGTGCGGTGGCGGCTCAGATGCCGTCGGGGTCCGTCCTGTCGAGCGCCGGGTGGGTGCCCGGGCTGGACTCGGTCAGCAGGTAGTCCGCCGCGGCGCGGTCCGTCACCAGGCTGGTGACGAGCCCGGAGCGGAGGACCGCCCCGATCGCCGCCGCCTTGCGCTGGCCGCCGGCGATCGCCACGACCTCGGGGATGCGCCGCAGCCGGTCCGCCTCGACGGTGATGCACCGCTCGCCCAGGTCGCGGCCGACACGGCGGCCCTCGGCGTCGAAGAGGTGCGCGGACATCTCGGCGGCGACGCCCAGCGAGGCGTAGTGGGCGCGCTCGGCGTCGGAGAGCATGTCGTGCACGGTCGAGATGCCCGGCTCCCAGGAGCCGATGGACACACAGGCGACCGTCACCTTGTCGAAGTACTCGAAGGCCCGCGCGATGCCGGTCTGGCTGCGCAGCGCGGCCGCGGTCGCCGGGTCCGGCAGCAGCATGGGCGCGTAGATCGGGTGCGCCTCGCCGCCGGAGACCTGGGCGGCACGCCGTACCGCCTCGACCGAGCCGCGCTCGGCGGTTCCGGCGTCGTACACACCGGTGAGCTGCACGACCGTGCAGGGCGGCAGCCGGTCGAGCGCCGCGGCCATGTGGATGGTGGAGCGGCCCCAGGCGAGGCCCAGGACGTCTCCCTCGGTGACCAGCTCGCCGAGCAGGTCGGCCGCGACCTCGCCGAGGTTCTCCGGGTCGGGCGACTCGTCCTCGCCCTCCGCCGGGGACTCGACGACGACCGCGTGACGGAGTCCGTAGCGGGCGCGGAGCGCGTCGGAGCGCTCGGCGTCCAGCTCGGCCGGCACCCGGATCTCGATGCGTACGAGGTCGCGCTCCAGGGCCGTCTCCAGGACCCGCGCCACCTTGAAGCGGCTCACGCCGAACTCCTCGGCGATCTGGATCTTCGACTTGCCCTCGAGGTAGAAGCGGCGGGCCATGGCCGCCGCCTGCACCAGCTCCGCGGGGCCCATCCGCAGGGCTGACCGTCCCGCCGACATACCGGCCACCGCGATCTCCTCACTGCTGTTCACGTACCGCTGTTCGCATACGGCTGTCGTTCACACTCTGGACTCGCCGTTCATCCTGTCAGATCCGGCGGGCCTTGATCGGTCCTGTCGGCGGCCCGACGGGCCGCGTTCATCCGGCGGAGGCTCAGTGGCCACACGCCCACGCGGCGGAGGCCGTCGTGGCCTCGGCGCGGGCCCGCAGCGATGCCACGGCGGCCGCCGGGTCCGCCGCGCCGTAGACCGCCGAGCCCGCGACGAACACGTCGGCGCCGGCCTCGGCGCACCGCTCGATGGTGGATTCGGCGACCCCGCCGTCGACCTGGAGCCAGAGCTCCAGACCGTGCTTGGAGATCAGCTCACGGGTGCGGCGGATCTTGGGCAGCATGATGTCGAGGAACGCCTGGCCGCCGAAGCCCGGCTCGACCGTCATGATCAGCAGCATGTCGAGCTCGGGGAGCAGGTCCTCGTACGGCTCGATCGGTGTGGCGGGCTTGAGCGCCATCGAGGCGCGCGCGCCCTTGGCCCGGATCTCGCGCGCGAGCCGCACGGGAGCGGCCGCGGCCTCCACGTGGAAGGTCACCGAACCGGCGCCCGCCTCCACGTACTGCGGCGCCCAGCGGTCGGGGTCCTCGATCATGAGGTGGCAGTCGAGCGGCGTCCCGGTCGCCCGGGCGAGCGACTCGACGATCGGCACCCCCAGCGTCAGGTTGGGCACGAAGTGGTTGTCCATCACGTCGACATGCAGCCAGTCGGCGCCCTCGACGGCCTTCGCCTCCTCGGCGAGCCGGGCGAAGTCCGCGGACAGGATGCTGGGGTTGATCTGCGCCATGTGCCAAGCCTCCCACGTTCTTGGGTACTTCTTTGCCGCTGAGCGGTTTCGGATCCGGTCCAGACCAATTTCGGTACGAAGTGACGAGCCCTGGACCGGGACGGACCGGGAGAATGCGGTCAGACGATCGAAGAGACGAACGGTCCCAGGGGGCTCTGCCGTCAGGCCGTGCGGCGCAGCAGCGCCAGGTACATGGCGTCCGTACCGTGCAGATGCGGCCAGAGCTGGATGTCCGGGCCGTCGCCGAGCGCGGGCACGCCGGGCAGCAGCGGGCGGGCGTCGATCAGCTCGGCGCCGCCGACCTTCTTCAGGACGTCGTCGACGACCACGCGGGTCTCGGCCAGGTGCGGGGAGCAGGTCGCGTAGCCGACGATCCCGCCGACGCGCACGGCGCGCAGCGCCTCCGTGAGCAGTCCGCGCTGGAGCGGGGCGAAGCCGTCCAGGTCCTCGGGGCGGCGGCGCCAGCGGGCCTCGGGGCGGCGGCGCAGGGCGCCGAGACCCGAGCAGGGCACGTCCATCAGGACCCGGTCGAAGGAGCCGGGGCGCCACGGCGGGCGGGTGCCGTCGGCGGCGATGACCTGGTACGGGCCGGGGTTGCCGGCGAGGGCGCGCTCGACGAGCCGGGCGCGGTGCGGCTGCTTCTCGGAGGCGAGCAGCGCGGCGCCGCGCTCGGAGGCGACGGCGGCGAGGAGGGCGGCCTTGCCGCCGGGTCCCGCGCAGCCGTCGAGCCAGCGGGCGTCGGGCCCTTCGAGCGGCGCGTTGGCGAGGGCGAGGGCGACGAGCTGGCTGCCCTCGTCCTGGACACCGGCCCGGCCGTCCTTGACCGCCTCGATGGCGCCGGGCTCGCCGCCCTCGGCCATCCGGAGGGCGTACGGGGACCAGCGGCCCGGCAGCGTCTCGGTGGCCGCGGCGAGCTCCTCGGTGGTGGAGCGGCCGGGGCGGGCGACGAGGGTGACCTCGGGGCGCTCGTTGTCGGCCTCCAGGAGGTCCTCGATGCCGGCGCGGCCGCCGCCGAGGGCGTCCCAGAGCGCCGAGACGACCCAGCGGGGGTGGGAGTGGACGACGGCGAGGTGGTCCTCGGCGTCCTTCTCGTACGGCGGGGCGACCTGCGTGACCCAGGCGTCGAGGTCCTGCTGCGAGATCTTCCGCAGCACGGCGTTCACGAACTTGGCCCGCCCGTCGCCGAGCACGACCCGGGCCAGCTCGACGCTGGCGGAGACGGCGGCGTGGGTGGGGATCCGGGTCCCGAGCAGCTGGTGGGCGCCGAGCGCGAGCACGTCGAGCACGGGCGGGTCGACCTCGCGCAGCGGCCGGTCGATGCAGGCGGAGATGATCGCGTCGTACGTGCCCTGGCGCCGCAGCGTCCCGTAGACGAGCTCGGTCGCGAGGGCCGCGTCGCGCCCGTCGAAGTCGCCCTTCTCCCGGGCCTTCTTCAGGAGCGGCGGCAGCACCAGGTTCGCGTAGGCGTCGCGCTCGTCCACCGCCCTCAGCGCCTCGAAGGCGAGCATCCGGACGGGGTCCTTCTGGGGCCTCCGGTAGGGCTTGTGGGGACGGCGCCGTGCCTGCTCGCTCAAAGGTGCTCCGCGTGACGTGATGAAGAGGTCGAACCCCCCCAAGCCTACGTCCGCCGCGCGCCCGCCCGCGCCGAGGCCTGCCACGGGGGCCCGGACGCCCCCGTGGCGGGCCGCGTCCGGCCCCGGTCGCCGGAGAAAGGCCCCAGGGATGGTCAGGCAGGCCCTACGCGCCGAGCCGCTCGCCGGGGGCGATGCGGACGCCGCGGGCCCAGTCGGCGGCCTTCATCGGCTTCTTGCCCTGCGGCTGGACCCAGAGGAGCTCGACGCCGTACGAGCCGGTGCCCGCGTAGACGTTGTTCTTGCCGACCGCGAGCTCGCCCGGGGCGAGGTCGGTGCGGTCCGGGAGGGGGGTGACCTGGATCAGCTTGAGGCGCTCGCCGCGGAAGACGGTCCAGGCGCCGGGGGCGGGGGTGCAGCCGCGGACCACGCGGTCGACCCGCAGGGCGGGGGCCGCGAAGTCGACGTGCGCGTCCTCGACCTGGATCTTCGGGGCGAGGGTGATGCCCTCGACGGGCTGCGGGACGGCCTGGAGGGTGCCGTCCTCGATGCCGTCCATGGTCGCGGCGAGCAGTCCGGCACCCGCGAAGGCGAGCCGGGTCAGCAGGTCGCCGCTGGTGTCGGTCGGGCGGACGTCCTCGGTGACGACGCCGTAGACCGGGCCCGAGTCGAGGCCTTCCTCGATCAGGAAGGTGGAGGCACCCGTCACCTGGTCGCCCGCCATCAGGGAGTGCTGCACGGGCGCCGCGCCGCGCCAGGCGGGCAGCAGCGAGAAGTGGAGGTTGACCCAGCCCCGCGTGGGGATGTCGAGGGCGACCTTGGGGAGCAGGGCGCCGTAGGCGACGACCGGGCAGCAGTCCGGGGCGATCTCCCGGAGCCGGGCGAGGAAGTCCTCGTCGCGGGGCCTGGCCGGCTTGAGGACCTCGATCCCGGCCTCCTCGGCCCGCTGGGCCACCGGACTGGCGACGAGCCGCCGGCCGCGCCCCGCCGGGGCGTCCGGGCGGGTGACCACGGCGGCCACCTCGTGCCGGCCGGAGGCGAGCAGGGCGTCCAGGGCGGGTACGGCGACCTCGGGGGTGCCTGCGAAGACGAGCTTCATGGGTGGCGGCTGCCTGTCTGTCCGGGGGCGTTGCGAGCGACGCACCAGTCTAGGACGGCAGGCGTCAGGGGGCGTACGTGAGGACGAGCGCCCCGCGCATATGCGTGTACGCCCCCGCAGCGTGACCCAACTCCCGGTGGCGCGTTGGTCAAGAGAGATTGACCGAATCGGGTCGCCGTTCCCCCCTGCGACCCTCCCCCTTAAACGCCGGTTCGAGAGGCTTTCACATGGCCGACCACGCAGCCCACGACGCCCAAGCCCGGGCGAGTCTGCACCTGTTGGTGCGGGACATCGAGCGGGTCCGGCGGCAGGTGGACGCACTGCGCACGCTCACGGCCCAGCTGGGCAATGTCTACCGCCCCCGCCGCTCCGGCCCGTCCACGGGCTTCGTCGTCTACGGGCGCGCGCCCGCCCCGACCGTACGCCTCGCCCAGGAGCTGCGGGACAGCGTCGAGACGCTGGTGACCGCCGCGGTCGACTTCGACCGCTCGCTGGGCTTCTCGTGGGACGCCGTGGGTTCCGCGCTCGGTGTCACCAAGCAGGCCGTCCACCGCCGCTACGGCGCCCGCCGCGCGCCCCAGCCGGGCATCGCCGTCGAGCAGGAGCACACCGCGGAGCCGGGCGTGACCCGCACCCTTCCGTCGGTGCCGGCGGCCCGCTCGATGCCACCGCAGCCCACCTCGGGCAGCGCCACCCTCCGCGAGGACCCGCGCCCGTCGGCCTTCCCCGGCCCGCGCAACGGCTGACCTCCCGCCGCCTTTCCCAGCGCCGACGGCCGCCGCCCCTTCCCGGGACCGCCGCCCGGGCGCCAGTGTGGGGGGGGCCCCCGGCGGCCGGGGCCCCCGGCGGGCCCACCCCCCGCCCCGGGCCCC
>NZ_JBSGTX010000062.1:42423-50987 GCF_053607625.1 Streptomyces sp. NPDC055103 | reverse complement strand
AACGCCCACCGCTCCGGCACCGTCAAGGGCCTGTCCGCCGAGGTCGGCGCCTCCGTCACCTCCGGCGCCACCATCTGCGACATCAAGGACTGACCTCCCCGCTTTCTGTCGCAGCACGTACGGTACGAAGGGCCCGCAGGCAGCAGCTTGCACTGACGCTGCGGGGACTCAAGGACTAGAAGGTACGCAAGGGTCGGTCGGGGGTGCGGCCGTGGGACCCCTGGGGGAGGGTCCCTCGCGACTCGGCTCGACGGCTCAGCGGCGGCGCATGTCCGCGACCCGGGCCGTGCGCTCCAGCGTCTCCGCCGCCATTCCCCCGCCGGGGCCCCGGAACTGACCGGCCGCCATCCGTCCGCGCTGGACGGGGAGCGGCATGTCACGGCGGGGCCGGACTCCCGGGGGGTGCTGGTCACCGCCGGCGGCGCCGGGACCCGCGCCCGTGCCCGCGACGGCGATCTGTACGCCCTGGTCGGCGAGGGCCTGGAGCTCGGAGGCGGCCCGCTCGTCATGGGCGGGGGGCTCGTCGGTCACCAGCCGGGTGATGACGTCCGTCGGCACCGTCTGGAACATGGTGTCGGCGCCGAGCTTGGTGTGGTCGGCGAGGACCACGACCTCCGCCGCCGCCTGCACCAGGGCCCGGTCCACGCTCGCGGAGAGCATGTTGGACGTGGACAGGCCGCGCTCGGCGGTGAGCCCGCTCCCGGAGAGGAAGGCCCGGGAGAC
The DNA here is from genome assembly GCF_053607625.1 of Streptomyces sp. NPDC055103. Taxonomy (NCBI): domain Bacteria; kingdom Bacillati; phylum Actinomycetota; class Actinomycetes; order Kitasatosporales; family Streptomycetaceae; genus Streptomyces; species Streptomyces sp. NPDC055103. The sequence goes on along the minus strand of NZ_JBSGTX010000062.1, from coordinate 50,264 downwards.
CCTCAGCCCCTGGAGCGACTGCTCGGCCCCACTGCCCACGAGGGCGTAGTTGGAGCCGCGCAGCGTTCCGCCGGTCATGACGACCTCGACCCGGTTGGCGTGGGCGAGGGCCTGGGCGACGAGCAGGGAGTTGGTGACGACGGTCAGACCGGGCACGCGGGCGAGCCGGCGGGCCAGCTCCTGCGTGGTCGTCCCGGCACCGACGACGATGGCCTCGCCCTCTTCGACGAGGCTCGCGGCGACGTCGGCGATGGCCGTCTTCTCCGCGGTGGCGAGATGGGATTTCTGCGGGAAGCCGGATTCTCGCGTGAATCCGCCCGGCAACACCGCACCGCCGTGTCGGCGGTCGAGGAGTCCTTCTGCCTCAAGTGCCCGTACATCCCTCCGTACGGTCACCTCCGAGGTCTGGACGACGCGGGCGAGCTCGCGGAGCGACACGGCCCCATTGGCTCGCACCATTTCGAGGATCAACTGGCGACGTTCTGCAGCGAACACGAAACTGACAGTAACGTGACCGGCCGATACTTTTCAGCACTATGCGCCGAATTGCAGAAGATGCGCACAGACGGGGTCTCCAAGTGGTATGGGAGACCCCGTCGTTGATTCGTCGTGCGCCAGGGCTATGCCCCGCCTTGCCGGGGGTTGTCCGAGTCGGCGAACCGTTCCCGCAGGCGGGAGCCGTCCCGGAGCCGGGCGCGGCGGGGGTGTTACGCCTCGCCGGCCGACTTTCGGGTGTGCAACTGCCGTGCCACTTCCGCGATCGAGCCCGACAGGGAGGGGTACACGGTGAATGCATTTGCGATCTGTTCGACGGTCAGATTGTTGTCGACCGCGATCGAGATCGGGTGAATCAGTTCGCTCGCCTTCGGGGCGACGATGCAGCCGCCGACCACGATGCCGGTGCCAGGACGGCAGAAGATCTTGACGAAGCCGTCCCGGATGCCCTGCATCTTCGCGCGGGGGTTACGGAGCAGCGGCAGCTTGACGACCTTGGCGTCGATCTTGCCCGCGTCCACATCGGCCTGCGTGTAGCCGACGGTGGCGATCTCGGGGTCCGTGAAGACGTTGGAGGAGACCGTCTTCAGGTTGAGCGGGGTCACCGCGTCGCCGAGGAAGTGGTACATCGCGATGCGGCCCTGCATGGCGGCGACCGAGGCGAGCGCGAAGACACCGGTGACGTCGCCTGCCGCGTAGACGCCGGGGGCGCTCGTACGGGAGACCTTGTCGGTCCAGATGTGACCGGAGTCCTTCAGCCTGACGCCGGCCTCCTCAAGGCCCATTCCGGACGAGTTCGGGATCGCGCCGACCGCCATGAGGCAGTGCGTGCCGGAGATGACCCGGCCGTCCGCGAGGGTGACCTCGACCCGGTCGCCGACCCGCTTGGCGGACTCGGCGCGCGAGCGGGCCATGACGTTCATGCCGCGGCGGCGGAAGACGTCCTCCAGGACGGCGGCGGCGTCCGGGTCCTCGCCCGGGAGCACGCGGTCGCGCGAGGAGACGAGGGTGACCCGGGAGCCGAGCGCCTGGTAGGCGCCGGCGAACTCGGCGCCGGTGACGCCGGAGCCGACCACGATGAGCTCCTCGGGGAGCTCCTTGAGGTCGTAGACCTGGGTCCAGTTGAGGATGCGCTCGCCGTCCGGCTTCGCGTCCGGCACCTCGCGCGGGTGGCCGCCGGTCGCGATGAGCACGGCGTCCGCGGTGAGCGTCTCCTCCGTGCCGTCCGCGGCCGTGACGATCACCTGGCGGGAGCCGTCCAGGGACTGCCGGCCGGAGAGCCGGCCGCGGCCGCGCAGCACGCGGGCGCCCGCCCGGGTGACGGAGGCGGTGATGTCGTGCGACTGGGCGAGCGCGAGGCGCTTCACCCGTCGGTTGACCTTGCCGAGGTCCACGCCGACGACGCGGGCGGCCTGCTCCACGTGCGGGGTGTCGTCGGCGACGATGATGCCGAGTTCCTCGTAGGAGGAGTCGAAGGTGGTCATCACCTCCGCCGTGGCGATGAGCGTCTTCGAGGGAACACAGTCGGTCAGGACGGAAGCGCCGCCGAGGCCGTCGCAGTCGACGACGGTCACCTCCGCGCCGAGTTGGGCGCCCACCAGGGCCGCCTCGTATCCGCCGGGTCCGCCACCGATGATCACGATCCGGGTCACTGGGATCTACGCCTCGCGTCTCGTTCTGCCGGGGAGTCCCCCCGCTGGGGTGCAGTGCGTACGCCATTGTCCCGCACGCTTCAAGTGCGTACCCCATTCTCCCGCACGCCGGGCGCGGTCTCGCGCCGGGGCTCCGTACGCGTCGCGCCGGAGCGCGGCGGGGCCCGCCCCGGGGCGTCGCCCCGGAGTTCGGCGGACACCCCGCCCCCTCCCGTACTCTCGGTCCCATGTCGCTCTACGCCGCTTTCGCCGGCAACCTCGACGCGCGGCTGATGAGCCGCCGCGCACCGCACTCCCCGCTGCGCGGCACGGGCTGGCTGAACGGCTGGCGGCTCACCTTCGGCGGCGAGCAGATGGGTTGGGAGGGGGCGCTGGCGACCATCGTGGAGGCCCCCCGCTCGCAGGTCTTCGTGGCGCTGTACGACATCGCGCCGATGGACGAGGACTCCATGGACCGGTGGGAGGGCGTCGGCCTCGACATCTACCGGCGGATGCGGATCCGGGTCGACACGCTCGACGGCGAGGAGCCGGCCTGGGTGTACGTCCTCAACGGTTACGAGGGCGGGCTGCCGTCCGCGCGGTACCTGGGCGAGGTCGCGGACGCGGCCGAGTCGGCGGGCGCGCCGCACGACTACGTGATGGAGTTGCGCAAGCGGCCCTGTTGATCCGTGTCGGTCCGTTCGGTCCGTTCGATCCGTCCGGGGCCTCCGGCTCCCCCGTTCGTCGGAAACGACAAGACAACGATCGCATGTCCGTCAGCATCGTCATCTACGCGCGTAGGGATTCTCCGGCTACGCTTCTGCGCGTACCAAATCCGTCCGGGGCTCCCCTCGGACCCCCCTCCCCGAGGCGAGAGAGTCAGTGAACGCAACTGCCACCCCGTACGAGGCCGCCGAGGCCGCTGCCGCACGTCTTCGCGAGCTGACCGGCGTCGACCACGACGTCGCCCTGGTCATGGGCTCCGGCTGGGCGCCCGCCGTCGACGCTCTCGGCGCCCCCGAGGCCGAGTTCCCGGTGACCGAGCTCCCCGGCTTCCCGCCGCCGGCCGTCGAAGGCCACGGGGGCACGGTCCGCTCGTACAAGATCGGTGAGAAGCGCGCGCTGGTCTTCCTCGGCCGCACCCACTTCTACGAGGGCCGGGGCGTCGCCTCCGTCGCCCACGGCGTCCGTACCGCCGTCGCCGCCGGCTGCAAGACCGTCGTCCTGACCAACGGCTGCGGCGGCCTCCGCGAGGGCATGCGCCCCGGCCAGCCGGTCCTGATCAGCGACCACATCAACCTGACGGCCGCCTCCCCGATCGTCGGCGCGAACTTCGTGGACCTCACCGACCTGTACTCGCCGCGGCTGCGCGCGTTGTGCAAGGAGGTCGACGAGACCCTGGAGGAGGGCGTCTACGTCCAGTTCCCCGGGCCGCACTACGAGACCCCGGCCGAGATCAACATGGTCCGCGCCATGGGCGGCGACCTCGTCGGCATGTCCACCACCCTGGAGGCGATCGCGGCCCGCGAGGCCGGCGCCGAGGTCCTGGGCATCTCGCTCGTCACGAACCTGGCGGCGGGGCTCTCGGGCGAGCCGCTGAACCACGAAGAGGTGCTCCAGGCCGGGCGGGACTCCGCCGCGCGGATGGGCGAACTGCTGACGCGCGTCCTCGACCGCATCTGACGGTTGGCTGGGGGCCGCTGCGCGGGGCTTCTCCCCCACCCCGCCCCTTCCCGTAGCTGGGGCTCCGCCCCAGACCCCGGTCCTCAAACGCCGGACGGGCTGAAAGATTCAGCCCCGCCGGCGTTTGAGGCGCGGGGGTCCGGGGGCAGAGCCCCCGGTTTCGGGAAGGGGCGGGGTGGGGGAAGGCTCCGCGCAGCGGCACCCCACCGCCCGCACCCTCCCGCACCGCCCCGCACCCCGAAAGGCACACCGTGACGCAGGACGACCTCCTCGCCAGGGCCCAGGCCTGGCTCGCCGAGGACCCCGACGCCGAGACCCGCGAGGAGCTCGCGAAGCTCATCGAGGCCGGCGACACCGCCGAGCTCTCCGCCCGCTTCGCCGGCATGCTCCAGTTCGGCACCGCCGGGCTCCGGGGCGAGCTGGGCGCCGGGCCCATGCGGATGAACCGTTCCGTCGTCATCCGCGCGGCCGCCGGCCTCGCCGCGTACCTCAAGGCCAAGGGGCAGACCGGCGGCCTGGTCGTCGTCGGCTACGACGCCCGCTACAAGTCCGCCGACTTCGCCCGTGACACCGCCGCCGTGATGATCGGCGCCGGGCTCCGCGCGGCCGTGCTCCCCCGCCCGCTGCCGACGCCGGTCCTCGCGTACGCCATAAGGCATCTGGGCGCCGTCGCGGGTGTCGAGGTGACCGCGAGCCACAACCCGCCGCGCGACAACGGCTACAAGGTGTACCTGGGCGACGGCTCGCAGATCGTGCCGCCCGCGGACGCGGAGATCGCCGCCGAGATCGACGCCGTGCGCGCCCTCGCGGACGTGCCCCGCCCGGAGACCGGCTGGGAGACCCTCGGTGACGAGGTCCTGGAGGCCTACCTGGCGCGTACGGACGCCGTCCTGACCCCCGGGTCCCCCCGGAGCGCGCGGACCGTCTACACGGCCATGCACGGCGTCGGCAAGGACGTCCTGACGGCGGCCTTCGCCCGCGCCGGTTTCCCGCCCCCCGCGCTCGTCGCCGCGCAGGCCGAGCCCGACCCGGCCTTCCCGACGGTCGCCTTCCCGAACCCGGAGGAGCCGGGTGCCATGGACCTCGCCTTCGAGGCGGCCCGGGCCGTGGACCCCGACCTGGTCATCGCCAACGACCCGGACGCCGACCGCTGCGCGGTGGCCGTGCCGGACGCCGCCGTCGAGGGCGGCTGGCGGATGCTCCGCGGCGACGAGGTGGGCGCGCTGCTCGCCGCGCACCTGGTGCACAAGGGCGCGACGGGCGTCTTCGCCGAGTCGATCGTGTCGTCCTCGCTGCTCGGCCGGATCGCCGAGGCGGCCGGGGTCGGGTACGAGGAGACGCTGACCGGCTTCAAGTGGATCGCCCGGGTGGACGGTCTGCGGTACGGCTACGAGGAGGCGCTCGGCTACTGCGTCGACCCTGAGGGCGTCCGCGACAAGGACGGCATCACGGCCGCGCTGCTCGTCGTCGAGCTGGCCTCGGTCCTCAAGGAGCAGGACCGTACGCTCCTGGACCTGCTCGACGACCTGGCGGTGGCCCACGGGCTGCACGCCACGGACCAGCTGTCGGTGCGGGTCGAGGACCTGTCGGTCATCGCGAACGCGATGGCCGCGCTGCGCGAGCGCCCGCCGGTGTCCCTCGCCGGTCTGACGGTCGTCTCAGCGGAGGACCTGACGAAGGGCACGGAGTCGCTGCCGCCGACGGACGGGCTGCGCTACCACCTGGAGGGCGACTACAAGGCCCGGGTGATCGTCCGCCCGAGCGGCACCGAGCCCAAGCTCAAGTGCTACCTGGAGGTCGTCGTCCCGGTCGCCGACGCGAGCGAGCTGGCGCCGGCACGGGCGAAGGGCGCGGAGCTGCTGGCCGCGATCAAGCGGGACCTGAGCACGGCCGCGGGACTCTGACCCGGACGGGCTGCCCGCGGAGGGCCGGTGGCCCGGCGGCCGGTCCTGCCGTGAAGGGCCGGTGGCCCCGACGGCTTGCGGTGGAGGGCCGGTGCGGGAGTGATTCCGTACCGGCCCTTTCGGCCGTCCGGGTGAACTCGCCGGTTCTTTCGGGCGTCAGCGGAAACGGCCGTTGACGTAGTCGGCGGTGCGCGGGTCCCACGGGGAGCCGAACATCGTCTCCGTCGGGCCGTGCTCGACGATCACGCCGGGCGTGCCCTGCTCGGCGAGGAAGAACGCGCAGGGGTCGGAGACCCGGGCCGCCTGCTGCCCTTCGGCGGCGAGCAGGGCCCGGAAGCGCTGGTAGGCGGTACGGCAGGTGGATTGCCGCTCGTAGGAGCGTCCGGAGAGGGCGGCGGTCCGGCCCTCTGCGTCGCGCAGCAGCCAAACCCGCTTCACCGGACGGTTGCCCCTTGGACACCGTCCGGTGGACACCACACGGTTCGGGAGCCGCCGCGCGTCAGCCCGTCGCGACGAGGATCACGAGGAGCAGCAGTCCGGCGACGGCGGGGCCGACGATCTCGTACGCCCAGCGCACCCGCGGCTCGCCCTGCGCGCCCGGGTGCCCGGCGTGGAGCTCGGCGAGCTCGCGCAGGTCGGCGACGGTCTGGTCGGTGGGCGCGGTCCTGGAGGCGCTGTCCCGGACGTCGGCGGTGACGGAGAGACGGCCGTGGGGATCGTCCTGCGAGGCCCGGGCGGCCTTCCGCGCGGCCCTCTTCCGCTGCCGCAGCGAGACGGGGACGGCCCACAGCTGGTACTTGGCGCCTTCCTGGGTGAAGACCTCGCTGGAGTACCCGGCACGGATGTCGGCGACGGAGGCCCAGGGCAGCGTGATCGACCGGAACGGGTTGCGGATGCGGAGCCGCTGGTCGTTGGCGTACACGGCGGGCCGGATCGTGAAGGCGACGATCAGCGGGGCAGCGAGGAGGACCCCCGCGAGCGCGATCCAGGGCGTCCGGCCCTCGCCGCGGATCAGCGCGTCGCCGCCGAACAGGACCGCGAGGATCAGCAGGAACACCCCGCTCGCGATGCCGAGGGGCGAGCGGAAGACACGGTCGGCGTACTGCGGCTCGGGCGCCTTGGGAGTCGGCTCGGAACTCGGCTCGGGGGTCGGCTCGGGGGTCGGCTCGGAGCTCGACTCGCCGCTCGACGCGTGGGTCGGCCCGTCGCTCGACGCGTGGGTCGGCCCGTCGCTCGACGCGGGGGTCGACGCGGGGGTCGGCCCGTCGCTCGACGCGGGGGTCGGCTCGTTGCTCGGCTCGGGGGTCGGCTCGGGGGTCGGCTCCGGGGTCGTCATGCCGCCGATTGTGCCTCAGGGGGCCGGTGGGGGGCTCAGGCGGCCCGCGTGGCCACGAGGTCCGCGTACAGAATGATGTTGTCGGGGCGGTGGCCGTCGACCAGCTCTCCGCCGCAGGTCACGAGGCGCAGCTCGGGACGCTTCGTGTCGCCGTACACCTTGGTGCTCGGGAAGGCGTCCTTGTCGACCTGCTCCAGCTCCCTGACCCGGAAGACGGCGGCCTTGCCGTCCGCCCGCGTCACGGTGATCTCGTCGCCGACCCGGACCCGCGAGACGTTCTTCAGGACGGCGGGGCCGCGGGCGGTGTCGAAGTGGCCGATGAGGACGGCGGGGCCGGTCTCGCCGGGCGTGACGCCCTTGTCGTACCAGCCGATGCGGTCGGCGTCCTGGACCGACGGCACCTCGACCGTTCCGTCGGCGGCGAGCCCGAGCTCCAGGACGGGACCGGTGTCCACGCCTGCGGCGGGGAGCTGGACGCGGACGGGCAGGGAGCGGCCGAGTGCTCGGACGGGCGCGGCGCTCGCGGTGGGCGCGGGGGCGGCCGTGGCCTCGGAGACCCGCGCGGGCGGGGCGGTGGGCGGCGTGGTCCCGGCCGAGCAGCCGGTGGGGGCGGCGAGGACGGCCACGAGGAGAAGGGGGGCGGTACGGACACGGCGAGGGCGACGGTTCACGGGCGGACTCCGGGCGTACGGGAGAACAGGCAGACGGGCAGGCGGGCAGACGGGCAGCCGACGAAAGGTCCGGCCGACGAAAGGTCCGGCCGGGGGGGGGGGGGGCGGCGGGGGGCGCGCC
>NZ_JBSGTX010000062.1:0-42413 GCF_053607625.1 Streptomyces sp. NPDC055103 | reverse complement strand
AACCCCCCCCCCCCCCCCACCCCGGTGGGGTTTTTGTTGGGGTGGCTTTTTTTTTTTCACCACCCCCCCCCCCCCCCCGGGGGGGGGCGGGCCCCGGCGGGGCCCCCCCCCCCCGGCCGGGGTGGGGTGTGCTCCCGCTCGGGTCAAGGGGCGGGGAACGGGTAAGGCGAGGCGACGGCGACGCGGGGTCGGACGAATCAGTCGCGCGCGGCGGTCCGGCGGCGCAGGACGACGAAGCCCAGACCGGCGGCGGCGAGCGAGGCCCCGGCGCCGGCGGCGAGCAGGGCGGTGCTGTCGTCCTCGGTGCCGAGCTCCGCACCGGCGGCGACCCCGCCGCGCGGGATGACGGAGGTCTGCCCGGCGTGGACGGTGGCGCCCTTGCCGGAGCCGGCGGTGCCGTTCGACGTGCTGCCCGGGAGCGTCTCCAGCGTGCAGCCCTTCGGCAGCCTCGGGAAGGCGCGGGTGGTGCCCTTGAGCTCGGGGCCGCCCTCGACCTTGGTGTAGAGCGACGGCGTGGTGCTGTTCGGGTCGATGATCCGCGCGGTGATGCCGACGCTCTTGGGGAGCGAGGGGTGCGCCCGGTCGACCAGCGCGAAGACCCTGTCCTCACCGGCGACGGAGAACTCCGCCACCGGGCCCTGCCGGGTCATGAACAGCTCGGCCGAGGTGCCCGCGCCGATGCTGACGGTCGTGCTGACCGTGCAGGGGCCGAGCTGGGTGACGACCGGGGTGGGATCGCCCTGGTCGCCGCCGCCGCCCATGCCGTACGGCTGCGGAGCGGCCTGCTGCGGGAAGCCGGGAACGTAGGCGGCGAACCGGCCGTCCTGCTCCAGGACGACGACGGCCTTGCCGAAGAAGTAGACCTTGCGGCCGCCGTGGACGTAGACGTAGCCGCTGCCCTTGTCGGTGGCGGGGTCGATGCGCTGGAGCCCGAAGGAGCCGTTCTTCCTGCCGAGCTCCACGACGGTGCCGTCGACGAGGCGGTAGATGCCGGGGGTGCCGGGCGCGATGTTGCCGACCCAGTTGTAGGTGGTGCCGTCCGGCTTCAGGACGAAGAACTCGCCGTTGTCCTGACCGGCGACGGAGCGGGTGTTCGCCTGGAGGACACCGACCGGGTGACCCTTCCGGAAGAGCTCGGCGCGGTAGTGCAGGGCGTTGACCTTGTAGATCTTGGCGACGGTGCCGGTGATGAGGGTCTGGGTACGGACGAAGGTGCCCTTCACGGGGTCGACCGAGGGCTTGGCTGTCGCCGCGGTGGGCTTCGGCGCCGGGGCGGTCGTGGCCGGGGCGGTCGCGGCCGGAGCCGTAGCGGCGCCGGCGGTGGCGGTCGGGGCAGCAGCCGGAGCGGTGGCAGTGGCGGTCGAGGAGACCCTCGCGGACGCGGCGGACTTCGCGGTCGCCATGGGCGCCGTGGGCTTCGCCGTCGCCGCGGTGGGCGCCGGCGCCATACCGGTGGCGAAGGCACTGCCGGCGGCGAGGACCGGGGTGGCGGCGACACCGGCGACGAGCGCGGTGGCGAGGGCGGTGCGGAGGGCGGTACGCATAACGACTCCCGATGACGGTCGGTGACGGAAAGAACGAGTCGCATGCCGCTGATATCTCCTCGGGGAGGGCCGGTGAGTTGTCGCTGGCTGCTGATACGAATTTATGGATCACACATGCGGGAGCCATCCGTTCCGTGTCACAGCCACGTGACAGACGTCACCTCCGATTCCCCCGGGAGCCATCTCCGGTTCGCCCGCCACCGGAAACCCCCCGCCGTGCCGCTCCCCCGGCCCGTGGCCCCGGGCTCCCACGACTCGCTCCCCTGTACAGGTCGCTACGCGCGTAGATATGCTCGACTGGTGACCATGCCCACCACTGCACCCGCAGCTCTCGCATTCGCCGACGTGACCGCGTCCGACAGTGCGCTGCGCCGCTTCCTCCACGGGCTGCCCGGCGTCGACGCCGTCGGCCTGGAGGCTCGCGCCGCGTCTCTCGGCACCCGCTCGATCAAGACGACGGCCAAGGCGTACGCCATCGACCTGGCCATTTCCATGATCGACCTGACGACGCTGGAAGGCGCGGACACCCCGGGCAAGGTCCGGGCGCTCGCCGCCAAGGCCGTCAACCCCGACCCGACCGACCGCACGAGCCCGACGACCGCCGCCGTCTGCGTCTATCCCGACATGGTGGCCACCGCCAAGGCCGCCGTCGCGGGCTCCGGCGTGAAGGTCGCCTCGGTCGCCACCGCCTTCCCGGCCGGGCGTGCCGCGCTCCCCGTGAAGCTGGCCGACACGGCCGACGCCATCGCCGCGGGCGCCGACGAGATCGACATGGTCATCGACCGTGGCGCATTCCTCGCCGGCCACTACCTGAAGGTCTACGAGCAGATCGCCGCCATCAAGGCGGAGTGCGGCGACCGCGCCCGCCTCAAGGTGATCTTCGAGACCGGCGAGCTGTCCACGTACGACAACATCCGCCGCGCCTCCTGGCTCGGCATGATGGCCGGCGCGGACTTCATCAAGACCTCGACCGGCAAGGTCGCGGTCAACGCCACCCCGGCGAACACGCTCCTCATGCTGGAGGCCGTGCGCGACTTCCGCGAGCAGACCGGCGTGCAGATCGGCGTGAAGCCGGCCGGCGGCATCCGCAACACCAAGGAAGCCATCAAGTTCCTGGTCCTCGTCAACGAGACCGTCGGTGAGGACTGGCTGGACAACCACTGGTTCCGCTTCGGCGCCTCCAGCCTGCTCAACGACCTGCTGATGCAGCGCCAGAAGCTGGCTACCGGCCGCTACTCCGGCCCCGATTACGTGACGGTGGACTGATCAACATGGCATCTGCATTCGAGTACGCGCCGGCGCCCGAGTCCCGGTCCGTCGTCGACATCGCCCCCTCCTACGGCCTGTTCATCGACGGCGAGTTCGTCGAGGCGGCCGACGGCAAGGTCTTCAAGACCGTCTCCCCCTCCACCGAGGAGGTCCTGTCCGAGGTCGCCCAGGCGGGCGCCGAGGACGTGGACCGCGCGGTGAAGGCGGCGCGGAAGGCCTTCGAGAAGTGGTCGGCGCTGCCCGGCTCCGAGCGCGCCAAGTACCTCTTCCGCATCGCCCGGATCATCCAGGAGCGCAGCCGCGAGCTGGCCGTCCTGGAGACCCTGGACAACGGCAAGCCGATCAAGGAGACCCGCGACGCGGACCTCCCCCTGGTCGCCGCGCACTTCTTCTACTACGCGGGCTGGGCCGACAAGCTCGACCACGCCGGCTACGGCGCGAACCCGCGCCCGCTGGGCGTGGCCGGCCAGGTCATCCCCTGGAACTTCCCCCTCCTGATGCTGGCGTGGAAGATCGCCCCGGCGCTCGCTACGGGCAACACCGTCGTCCTGAAGCCGGCCGAGACGACCCCGCTCTCCGCCCTGTTCTTCGCGGACATCTGCCGCCAGGCCGGGCTGCCGAAGGGCGTCGTCAACATCCTTCCCGGTTACGGGGACACCGGCGCCGCACTGGTCGAGCACCCGGACGTCAACAAGGTCGCGTTCACCGGCTCGACGGCGGTCGGCAAGTCGATCGCGCGCTCGGTCGCCGGCACGCACAAGAAGGTCACCCTCGAACTGGGCGGCAAGGGCGCGAACATCGTCTTCGACGACGCCCCGATCGACCAGGCCGTCGAGGGCATCGTCACGGGCATCTTCTTCAACCAGGGCCAGGTCTGCTGCGCGGGCTCGCGCCTCCTCGTCCAGGAGTCGATCCAGGACGAGCTGCTCCACAGCCTGAAGCGCCGTCTGTCCACGCTCCGCCTCGGCGACCCGCTGGACAAGAACACCGACATCGGCGCCATCAACTCCTCCGAGCAGCTGGCCCGCATCACCTCCCTCGTGGACCGGGGAGAGGCGGAGGGCGCCGAGCGCTGGACCGCTCCCTGCGAGCTCCCGTCGGCCGGTTACTGGTTCGCCCCGACGCTCTTCACGGGCGTCACCCAGGCGCACACGGTCGCCCGCGACGAGATCTTCGGCCCGGTCCTCTCGGTGCTGACGTTCCGCACGCCGGACGAGGCCGTGGCGAAGGCCAACAACAGCCAGTACGGCCTCTCCGCCGGCATCTGGACGGAGAAGGGCTCCCGCATCCTGGCGGTCGCGTCCAAGCTCCGCGCCGGTGTCGTCTGGGCCAACACGTTCAACAAGTTCGACCCGACCTCGCCCTTCGGCGGATACAAGGAGTCGGGCTTCGGCCGCGAGGGCGGTCGCCACGGCCTGGAGGCGTACCTCGATGTCTGAGTCTGCTACGACGCGTCTGAACGTCTTCAAGACCTACAAGCTGTACGTCGGGGGCAAGTTCCCCCGCTCCGAGAGCGGCCGGGTGTACGAAGTGCAGGACAGCAAGGGCAAGTGGCTGGCCAACGCTCCCCTCTCCTCCCGCAAGGACGCCCGTGACGCGGTCGTCGCCGCCCGCAAGGCCTTCGGCGGCTGGGCCGGCGCGACCGCGTACAACCGCGGCCAGATCCTCTACCGCGTCGCCGAGATGCTGGAGGGCCGCCGGGAGCAGTTCGTCCGCGAGGTCGCGGACGCGGAGGGCCTGTCGAAGTCGAAGGCGGCCGTCGTCGTCGACGCGGCGATCGACCGCTGGGTCTGGTACGCGGGCTGGACCGACAAGATCGCCCAGGTCGTGGGCGGCGCCAACCCGGTCGCCGGCCCGTACTTCAACCTCTCCTCGCCCGAGCCCACCGGCGTCGTCACCGTCGTCGCCCCGCAGGACTCGTCCTTCCTGGGCCTGGTCTCGGTGATCGCCCCGGTGATCGCGACGGGCAACACCGCCGTCGTGATCGCGAGCGAGAAGTCCCCCCTCCCCGCCCTCTCCCTGGGCGAGGTGCTCGCCACCTCCGACCTGCCGGGCGGTGTCGTCAACATCCTCTCCGGCAAGGCCTCCGAGATGGGCCCGCACCTCGCGGCCCACCAGGACGTCAACGCGATCGACCTGACGGGCGCGACCGAGGGCGACCTCGCCCGCGACCTGGAGATCGCGGCCGCGGACAACCTGAAGCGCGTCCTGCGCCCGCGTACCGAGGACTTCGCGGAGTCCCCGGGCACGGACCGCATGACCGCCTTCCTGGAGACCAAGACGGTCTGGCACCCGACGGGTTCGCTGGGCGCGAGCGGCTCCGCGTACTAGGCGCACTGAGCCACAGCGCGAGGACGGCCCCCTGGTGTACGTACCCGGGGGCCGTCCTCTCTTGCGTCGCACGCCCGCTCGGCCGCAAGATCCGCTCATGACGAGGGGATTGATCAAGGGAGACAACGTCTTCGTCCCGACGGCCGCGCTGCGCGTCGCCGTCCGGAACGACATCGACGTGGCGGCGCTGCTCGTGACGGAGGGCGGCAGGGTCCGGGGGGACGCGGACATCGTCTTCGACGGCGCCCCGGTCCACCCGTCGGGCGCCGTACGGCTGTCCGACGGCGGGGAGGACGACAAGGACGGCACTGTGTGGGTGGACGCCGACCTCGCGGGCATCGAGGAGGTGATCTCCCGGGTCCTCCTGGTCGCGTCGACGGACGACGGCGTCCTGCGGGACGTGGACGACCTGTCCGTACGGGTCCTCGGGCCGGACGGCGCGGCCGTCGTCGGCTACGAGGTGACCGAAGCGGGCGGCGAGACGGCGATGGTCCTCGCGGAGCTGTACCGGCGGGCGGGCGGCTGGAAGTTCCGCGCGGTGGGCCAGGGTTACCTGGACGGCCTCGTCGGCCTGGCGGAGGACCACGGCGTGGACGTGTCGGAGGAGACGCCGGCGGCGGACTCCCCGCCGGAAGCGGAGGCACCGGCAGGGGCACCGGCACCGGCACCGGCACCGGAAGAGCCTCAGGTCCCGACCCGGCCCGCGACCCCGGACCCGATCCCGACCGCCGGCCCGACCGCCATCCCGACCCCCGCCAAGGTCCCTGCCCAGGCGCAGGCCCCGTCCCAGGCACCCTCCCAGGCCGCCCCGGCCCCCTTCTCGTACGCGTACCCCTCCCCGCCCGTCGCGCAGGGCCCGTCGGAGTGGACGTTCGGCGCCGTCTTCGAGCCGCGCGTGCTCTCCGGCAGGGGCAACGAGCTCATCGACGTAGAGGCCCTCCCGCCGGGCCCGGTCATCGTCGAACTCGCCCTCCGGACCGACGGGTACACGGGCGTGTGGGTCCTCAGCCCGGGGAACAAGGAGGTGGACCTCCTCGTCAACGACACGGAGAAGGACTTCCGGGGCCGCCTGCTCCACGTCGTCCCCGAGACCGGGCGACTGCGGCTGAAGCTGCGGGCGGACGGCCCCTGGCAGGCGCGGGTCCTGCCACTGGCCGCGGCCGAGCTCCTGACGGAGGACACGATGGAGTCCTGGGGCCCGAACGTCCTGCTGCACACGGGAGAGGCGATCGACGTCGCCTTCCACTACCGCGGCGACAGCAACTTCATCGTCACCGTCCACGACCTGGCGGGGCACGACGACCCCACGTCCCTCCCCGACCACCTGTTCCCGTACATCAACGAGATCGGCAGGCGCCGGGAGTCCCTGTCCCTGCCCCAGGGCCCGGTCCTCGTCCACCTCTCGCGGGCGACCGGCCCCTGGCGCGCGCGCCTGAAGCAGCCGAGCGCGGCCGCGGCCTGGCTGCGACGCGCCAGACGCTGAGTCGCGCTTCCCCGACTACGGCAGCAGCCCCTGCGTCAGCGGACCCGCCACCGGCAGATCGGCGACCGCGCCGCCCTGCGTGAGGTGGTCGGTCACCAGGTTGGTGCCGACGGGCTTGAAGTCGGCGACCTGGGTGCCGAGGCCGTTGTCGAGCGGGTCGACGCCGGTCTTGGCCAGCGGGTCCAGCTGGAGGCGGGTCAGCGGGCCGAGGCCGTGGGTGACACCGCTCAGCGCGCCCGCGCCGGCCGCGGCGGCGTCCGTCCGGGTCAGCGAGTCGACGGGCAGCGGCACCGGGGCGGCCGCCTGGGCCGCCGCGCCCGCGCCGAGCACCGCGGCACCGGCCGCCGTGACGGTGAGCCCGGCCTTGAGCAGGGCGCTGCGGCGGGGGGTCCGGGGTTCTGCGTGACGCGCCATGAGTGTCCTTCCAGGGGGTGATCGAGCGGGCACCGACAGTAGTCGAGGTGTGATGCTCGATACCAACGGCCTTCCTCGGGGGTCCACCGCACGGGGGAATGGTTCACACTGGTGTCCCGTGAGTTCCCTACCGATACCGACCCGCGTCGTCCTGCTCGCCGGCCCCTCCGGCTCGGGCAAGTCGTCCCTCGCCGCCGTCACCGGCCTCCCGGTCCTGCGCCTCGACGACTTCTACAAGGAGCACGACGATCCGTCGCTCCCGCTCGTCGACGGCAGCTCGGACATCGACTGGGACTCGCCAGGGTCCTGGGACGCGGACGCCGCCGTCGCCGCCATCGTCGAACTGTGCCGTACGGGACGGACCGACGTCCCCGTGTACGACATCTCCACCAGCTCCCGGGTGGACCACGAGCGGCTCGACATCGAGCGGACCCCGCTCTTCGTGGCGGAGGGGATCTTCGCGGCGGAGATCGTGGACCGCTGCCGCGAGCTCGACGTCCTCGCCGACGCGCTCTGCCTCCGCGGCCGCCCCTCGACGACCTTCCGCCGGCGGCTGGCCCGGGACCTCAAGGAGGGCCGGAAGTCCGTGCCGTTCCTGCTGCGTCGCGGCTGGCGCCTGATGCGCGCCGAGCGGGCGATCGTGGCGCGGCAGGCGGAGCTGGGCGCCCATCCCTGCGCCAAGGACGAGGCCCTGGGCCGCCTCGCCGCCGCGGCGGCGGGCCGCCACCGCACACCGACGGCCCGCTGAGCACCCACCCCGAACGCGTACACGAAACAGCGCGGGTCGGACGAGACCCCCCGGTCCCGTCCGACCCGCGCTGTGTTTCCCCCGTACCCCCGTACGGTCCCCCGTGTCCCCCCGTGCCCCCCGCAGGCCCCGTTTCCCCCGTGGGCCCCCGTGGGTCCTTCCCCCGTTTCCCCCCGACCTTCAGGCCACCAGCTCGCCGAAGGACTCTTCCTCGTCACGGCCGAAGCTCAGCACCTCGTCCTCGCGCAGTCGCCGCAGCGAGCGCCAGATGCTCGACTTCACCGTGCCGACACTGATGTCCAGGATCTCCGCGATCTCCGGATCGGTCCGGCCCTCGTAGTAGCGCAGCACCAGCATCGTCCGCTGGAGCTCGGGCAGCCGGGCCAGGGCCTGCCACAGCACCGCGCGCAGCTCCGTGCCGCGCATCGCGTCCGTCTCGCCCACCGTCTCGGGGAGCTCCTCGGTCGGGTACTCGTTGAGCTTGCGCCGGCGCCAGGCGCTGATGTGCAGGTTGGTCATCGTCCGGCGGAGGTATCCGCCGACCGCGGCCTTGTCGCTGATCCGGTCCCAGGCGCGGTACGTGGAGAACAGCGCGCTCTGGAGCAGGTCCTCGGCCTCGAAACGGTCACCGGTCAGGTGGTAGGCGGTGGCGTACAGGGAGGCACGACGCTCCTGGACGTAGGCCGTGAACTCGGCCTCCGAGCAGGAACGCTCCCCCGTGACCTCCCCGTACGCCGCTCCCCCGTCAGCAACGGCCACCATGTACGGCGCCTTGCGCTGACGCCCGACGCTGCGAGCGCACCCCCGCCCTCCCCCGAGCTCTCGACTTCGCTCGAGCAGGGAGGCACCCCCAGCCGCGCCGGACTTCTCGGTGCTCCGTACGACGTCGTGGAGACGCGTGACAACTGCGCTTGAGGTGGTGCTGTGCAGTGCGTTCATCTCGCGCCCCCCGTCGATTGGAGTGTGTTTCGGTCCGTGTGCCAAGAAGCTTGCCCAGCGGACTTCATGGCGGTGTCCGCCGACTGTCACAGCCGTGTCACAGGAGAAGAGACAGAAGCGAGTCCGCGAGCGGTCGTCCTCGGACGGCCGCATGCGACAGAATGACGGCGTGCCTTTTCTGCTGCTGATCGAGGACGACGACGCCATCCGCACGGCCCTCGAGCTCTCCCTGTCCCGGCAGGGCCACCGCGTGGCCACCGCCGCGACGGGTGAGGACGGCCTTCAGCTGCTGCGCGAGCAGCGGCCGGACCTGGTCGTGCTCGACGTCATGCTGCCCGGCATCGACGGTTTCGAGGTCTGTCGGCGCATCCGCCGTACCGACCAGTTGCCGATCATCCTGCTGACCGCGCGCAGTGACGACATCGACGTGGTCGTGGGCCTGGAGTCCGGGGCCGACGACTATGTCGTGAAGCCGGTGCAGGGCCGGGTCCTCGACGCCCGTATCCGGGCCGTACTGCGGCGCGGGGAGCGGGAGTCGACGGATTCGGCGACCTACGGCTCGCTCGTGATCGACCGGTCCGCGATGACGGTCACGAAGAACGGCGAGGACCTCCAGCTCACCCCGACCGAGCTGCGGTTGCTCCTGGAGCTGAGCCGGCGGCCCGGACAGGCGCTGTCGCGCCAGCAGTTGCTGCGGCTCGTGTGGGAGCACGACTACCTGGGCGACTCGCGGCTCGTCGACGCGTGCGTGCAGCGGCTGCGCGCCAAGGTGGAGGACGTGCCGTCCTCGCCGACGCTCATCCGTACCGTCCGCGGCGTCGGCTACCGGCTGGACGTTCCTGCGTGAGCAAGGGCATCCTCGCGCGGCTGCGGCTCTCCAGCCTGCGGCTGCGGCTCGTCGTCGTCTTCGCCCTGGTCGCGCTCACCGCGGCCGTCGCCGCCTCCGGCATCGCGTACTGGCTCAACCGCGAGGCCGTGCTGACCCGTACCCAGGACGGGGCGCTCAACGACTTCCGGCAGGAGATGCAGAACCGCGCGGCGACGCTGCCGCTGCGGCCCGGCCAGGAGGACCTGCGGCGGACCGCCGAGCAGATGGCGAGCGGCAGCGCCGGCTACCAGGTGCTGCTGCTCGGCGAGCGGGCCGTGGGCAAGCCGATCGTCGGCGCCTCGGACCCGGACGACTTCACGCTCGCCGACGTGCCGCGCTCGCTGCGGGACGCCGTGGACACCGAGCGGCCCGTGACGGAGGCCAACCCGTATCCGTACCACCTGTTCTGGCAGCGTACGGAGCGGAACGGGACGCCGTACCTGGTCGGCGGGACGCGGATCGACGGCGGCGGGCCCGCCGGGTACATGTACAAGTCGCTGGCCGCGGAGAAGGCCGATCTGAACTCGCTCGCCTGGTCGTTGGGGATCGCGACCGCGCTCGCGGTGGTCGGCTCGGTGCTGCTCGCGCAGGTCGCGGCGACGACCGTGCTGCGCCCGGTGCACCGACTGGGTGAGGCGGCGAAGCAGCTGGGCGAGGGGAAGCTCGACACGCGGCTGCGGGTCACCGGAGCGGACGAACTGGCCGATCTGACGCGGACGTTCAACAGCGCGGCCGAGTCGTTGCAGAAGAAGGTCGCGGACATGAGCGCGCGGGAGGAGTCCAGCCGGCGGTTCGTGGCCGACATGTCGCACGAGCTGCGGACCCCGCTGACCGCGCTGACCGCCGTCACCGAGGTCCTGGAGGACGAGCAGGACTCGCTCGACCCGATGATCGCGCCGGCGGTGGCGCTGGTGGTGAGCGAGACCCATCGCCTCAACAACCTGGTGGAGAACCTGATGGAGGTGACCCGCTTCGACGCGGGCACCGCCCGGCTCGTCCTCGACGAGGTGGACATCGCCGACCAGATCACGGCGTGCATCGACGCGCGGGCCTGGCTCGACGCGGTCGATCTCGACGCCGAGCGCGGGATCGTGGCGCCGCTGGACCCGCGCCGTCTCGACGTGATCCTGGCGAACCTCATCGGGAACGCGCTGAAGCACGGCGGTTCGCCGGTGCGGGTCTCGGTCCGTACGGAGGACGACGAGCTGGTCATCGCGGTGCGCGACCACGGCCCCGGCATCCCCGAGGAGGTCCTGCCGCATGTCTTCGACCGCTTCTACAAGGCGAGCGCGTCCCGGCCGAAGTCGGACGGCAGCGGGCTCGGTCTGTCGATCGCCATGGAGAACGCGCTGATCCACGGCGGTTCGATCACGGCCGCGAACTCGGTCGGCGAGGACGGGACGGTGGACGGCGCGGTGTTCGTGCTGCGGCTGCCCCTGGACGCCTCGGGGATCACCCGCGCGGTGCAGACCCGCAGCAGCCAGGGCGAGGTGGAGGAAGCGTGAGGCGCCGCGTCTTCGGCGGTACGGACCGGTGTCGAGCGGCCGGCGGCCGAGCGGGCCGTGGCCGAGCGGTCGGTACGGGCGTCCTGGCGGCCGCCGCGCTCACCGCGCTCGTCACCGGCTGCGGCATCAGGACGACGTCCGTGCCGGTGGACGCGGGCGCGGCGCCGTCCCGGGTGCCGTGCAGCGTGACCGGGGAGAACTCCTCGGCGACGGCCGCGCAGGGGGTGCCCGTCCGGGTGTTCCTGGTGTGCGGCTCGCAGCTGGAGGCCGTGGACCGCAGGACGCCGCTGCCGGAGGAGAAGGCGGGCGGTGATCCGGTGGTGACGGCCGCGGGGCTGCTCGCGCAGCTCCTCGCCGAACCCTCCGACGACGAGCGGCGCGCCGGGTTCACGACCGCGGTGCGCGGGCCGCTCGTGGTCGGCGACGGACACAAGGGCGACCCGGCGGGCACGCTGCGGCTGAGCCGGCAGCCGGAGGACCTGACACCGGTCGCGCTCTCGCAGATCGTCTGCACCTTCTCGGCGAGCTCGGCGGGCGCGGGCGACCACACGGTCCTCCTCGGCGGTCCCGGCCGGTACGCGCCGAAGCGCTACCAGTGCACGACGGAGCTGAAGGAACGCCCGGAGTCCACCCCGCCGACGACGGCGCCGCCGGTCACGACGACGGGCGCCTCCGACGGGCCGACGATCCCCGGGGCGACGCCCGCGGGCTGAGCCGCCGGAGGGCTCGTCGGCGGGTTCGACGAGCGGTTCGACGAGCGGTTGGGCGACCGGGTTCGGCGACCGCGTCCGACGCGGCGGAACCGATTCCGCCGTGACGGGCGTCTTGGGGAGCGTGCAGCGTCAAGGTTCGGGCGGCAGTGCCGCCGTGGTCGTCCGCGTGGTGGGGTTCGTTCTCCTCCTCGCGCATCTGCTGCTCGTCGCCTGGGTCAGCCTGCGACCACGGGACGTGGCCTGGGTGACCGCGCCGAACACGATCCCGCTGGCCGGCCTCCAGGCCGATCTGGCCCTCGGCGGCGCCGAGGCGGCCCGGCTGATCGCCGAGGGGCTGCTGCTCCTGGCCCCGCTCGGGGTGCTGCTCCCCATGGCCGACGGGCGGCTCGACGTCTCGCGCTGGGCCTCGCTGACCCGGACGACCGCCGCCGGCGCGCTCGTGTCACTGGCCGTGGAGCTGTTGCAGACCGCCGTACCGGGTCAGGTCGTGGACGTGGACTCCGTACTCCTGAACACCGCGGGCGTGGCGCTCGCCCACCTCCTGTTCGTGCCGGTCGGCCGGGCGCGGCTGCGCCGCAGGTCGGAGGCGGAGCGGGTGGAGTCCTCCGCGGGGACGGGTGCGGGTGAGGGTTCGCCCCTCCTGCGGAACGAGACGCCTCAGGGTCCGACCCCGACGATTCCCAGGGTCCCGATCGCCCGGTAGACCGACGCCCCGGCACCCCTCCCGGCGGCAGTATGGAGTCATCGGGAGCCCGACGAGCGGCTCCCGGACAACGACTCCGAAGGAGCCCACCATGGCCGCTCTCGCCCGCCCCCAGAACGGACGGATGATCGGTGGAGTGTGCGCGGCGCTGGCCCGGCGCTTCGGCACCTCCGCGACGACGATGCGCGTGATCTTCCTGGTCTCGTGCCTGCTGCCCGGCCCGCAGTTCCTGATCTACCTGGCGCTGTGGGTGTTCCTGCCGGCGGAGAAGAGCGCGACCTCGGCCTGGTAGTGACAGGCCGCACGCACGCCGAAGGGGCGCGTACCCGGGAGATCCGGGTGCGCGCCCCTTCGGCATGTGCGGCTGCGGCTGCGGTCAGCCGAGGGCGCCGCCGACCGGCAGACCGCCGAGCAGGCCCACGACCGGGGCGAGCGGGGTGGCGCCGAGGCCACCGGCGGCGGCGTCGAGCGGCAGGTTCTGGGTGGCCTGGGTGGCCTGACCGGCGGCGGCCGGGAGGGTCTTCACGCCCTGGTCGACACCCTGGCCGAGGGCGGCCTGGCCGGCACCGAGGGACTCGCCGGCGCCGTCGGGGAGCTCGGTGAGGCCGTCACCCAGCGGGACGGCCTGGGTCACCGTCCCGAGCGCGTCGGCGCCGACGGGCAGGGACGGCGCTGCGGAGGCCGTTCCCGCTGCGGCGGCGGCGAAAGCGGCACCGAGAGCGACGACACCGAGCTTCTTGGCGGCAGACTGCTTCATCTGAAAATCTTCCTTGGGGAATCCGGGGGCTTCGGGGAAAGCCGGGAGGGGAAATCCTGGGAATGCAGAGCGGCTCTGCAACCTAACCAGTGGACGACTCCTCCGCAAACACCGGAAAGCGACCGGGTGTCGCGCCGCCCCGGTCGCTCCCGCCCCTGCAAGGGCGTGTCTCTCAGCTCTCCTTACGGGAAGCTTCGCTGGTCGCAGCGGTCTGCTGGAACAGCCATTCGGACTTGAGCTCGGCATAACCGGGCTTGATCACGTCATTGATCATGGCAAGCCGTTCATCGAAAGGAATGAACGCTGATTTCATCGCATTGACGGTGAACCACTGCATGTCGTCGAGCGTGTATCCGAACGCATCGGTCAGGAGCTCGAATTCCCGGCTCATGCTCGTCCCGCTCATCAGCCGGTTGTCGGTGTTGACCGTCGCCCGGAAGTGCAGCTTGCGGAGCAGACCGATCGGGTGCGCGGCGTACGAGTCGGCGGCGCCGGTCTGGAGGTTGGAGGTGGGGCACATCTCCAGGGGGATCCGCTTGTCGCGGACGTAGGCGGCGAGCCGGCCGAGGCGGACCGAGCCGTCCTCGGCGACCTCGATGTCGTCGATGATCCGGACGCCGTGCCCGAGCCGGTCGGCGCCGCACCACTGGAGCGCCTGCCAGATCGAGGGCAGCCCGAAGGCCTCACCGGCGTGGATCGTGAAGTGGTTGTTCTCCCGCTTGAGGTACTCGAAGGCGTCGAGGTGGCGGGTGGGCGGGTAGCCGGCCTCGGCGCCCGCGATGTCGAAGCCG
Organism: Streptomyces sp. NPDC055103; assembly: GCF_053607625.1. Taxonomy (NCBI): domain Bacteria; kingdom Bacillati; phylum Actinomycetota; class Actinomycetes; order Kitasatosporales; family Streptomycetaceae; genus Streptomyces; species Streptomyces sp. NPDC055103. The sequence goes on along the minus strand of NZ_JBSGTX010000062.1, from coordinate 28,348 downwards.
ACGACGCCGGTGTCGCGGTAGCGGTTGGCGAGTTCGGCGATCTCCAGGGCGCGGGCGGCGTGCCGCATGGCGGTGAGCAGGGCGCCGACCCGGATGCGGTGACCGTTGGCCCTGGCCCGCCGCTCGCCCTCCCGGAAGCCCTCGTTGACGGCCTCCACGACCTCTTCGAGGGTGAGACCGGCCTCCAGGTGCTGCTCGGGGGCGTAGCGCACCTCCGCGTACACGACCCCGTCCTCGGCGAGGTCGACCGCGCACTCGGCGGCGACCCGGAACAGGGCGTCACGGGTCTGCATGACGGCGCAGGTGTGCGCGAAGGTCTCCAGGTACCGCTCCAGGGAGCCGGAGTCGGCGGCCTCCCGGAACCAGATGCCGAGCTTGTCCGGCTCGGTCTCGGGGAGCTGTTCGTAGCCCTGCTCGCGGGCGAGTTCGATGACCGTGCCGGGGCGCAGTCCGCCGTCGAGGTGGTCGTGGAGCAGCACCTTCGGGGCACGGCGGATCTGGTCCGCGGTGGGGACGTTGGGGGTCTGGCTCGTCATTGCCGCACTCTAGCCCCTACGCGCGTAGAGCGCGCCTCGTCGCGCCGGATCGCCCGGGCTTTCCCTCGGTCGAGGTCGGCGTCAACAGCACATGAGGGAAAGGGAAACGCGTTCAGACCTTCGCGCATACGACTTATTGGGCCGTTGAGACGGCACCACCTTCTCCGGCGGTTCCGCAACGCGCCGGCCCGCGCTTACGTGGGGCCTTCACGGCGGGAGCCGTATCCCGCCGACACCAAGGAAGGACGTGGCATGCGATACATCCGTGGACTGCTCGTCGCAGTCTCGGCGGGCGCCCTGACGCTCGACATGGTCCCGGGTGCGCCGGTTGGCGCGCTCGGTGTGGCCGCAGCGCGGGCAGCGCTGCGAGGTGTGGGCCGGGTCCACCTCCAGGAACGGCACCCCGGCCCGGCGGGCCTTGTAGGTGAGGCGGGCGGAAGGTGACCGGGCCGCCCATCGCCTTGCGATACCGCTTCGACGACACCCTGCCTGTAGAGGCGTCGGCAGCAGCTTCACCCGCACGACCCGTTTCACGAGATCCGACGATACGGCCAGTTGCCGCATACGTACGCGGACCTCGTACGTATGCACGCGAATCAGCGATCACCCGGTCATCCGTTCGCCTTCTTCCCGGCTCCGCCGAGAACGCGGCGGCGGACGCTCCGCATCGCGAGGCCGGGAGCCGATTCCTCCCCGACGTGAACGCGAGGGCATCCTCGACAGCAGCCTGGTGAAGAACGCACCTTCACCGTCCTGGCCTGGGGGGGAGGGGGGACGGCGGCCTCTGGTTCGAGACCGTCTACGCCGTCACGATCGCCGCCGCGTTCGCCGTCCTCCTGGGCTGGCGCACGCGTGGCACCTCCGTGCTGCTCATGGCAGGCGTCCTGTCGGTCGTCAACCGCAACACCCTCGTCGGGGACGGCGGCGACAACGTCGTCCGGATCATGGTCATCTACCTGGTCTTCACCCGCTGCGCCCAGGTGCGGTCGCTCGACGCACGCCGCGCGCGCCGCCGAACGGGCCGCCCGGGCCAGCCGGTTGCCGATCCGGTCGGCCCGCTCCTGTGGGTGGCGGCCCTCGCGGTGCTCGTCCCGCTCTCCCCGTATGCCACCGGCGGCTGGTCCCTCGTCTTCTGGACGCTGCGGGCCGTCCAGGGCCTCTGGTACGCGGCGGACCGCTGGTTCCCGCGGCACGAGGCGCGGGCCGTGCTCGACGCGGCGGCGTCGATGCTCCACAACGGCGCGGTGGTCACGATCGCGGCCCAGGTCTGCCTCATCTACGCGACCGCCGGCTGGTACAAGATCCAGGGGAGCCGCCGGCAGGAGGGCAGCGCCCTCTACTACGCCCTGCACCTCGACTACTTCGCGCCGTGGCCCCCGCTCTCCGGGTTCCTCGCCGGCAGCACGCTGGCGGTCCTCGCGCTCAGCTACCTCACCGTCATGGTGCAGGTGGCCTTCCCCTTCACCCTGGCCAACCGCCGGGTGAAGAACGTCCTGCTGGTCGTGATGATCGCCGAACACCTGGGCATCGCCGTCGTCCTGGGCATCCCCTTCCTGTCGCTGGCCATGGTCGTGTGCGACGCGGTGTTCCTCCCGACGGCCTTCCTGATCGCGCTCGGCGCCCGCTGCGAACGGCTCGCCGCGCGGCTGCGCCCCCTGCCCGCGGAGGTCAGGGCCGTCGCCCCGGCCGAGTGAACTCCTAGGCTGACCGCATGACTTCCACGGCACCCGACTCCGATCTCGCTCGGTTCCACCGCTTCCTGCGCGACTTCCGCCGCCGTCAGGCCGCCCGGACGATCGACTTCCCGGGCGGCTTCGCCGCGCTCGACGACACGTACGCGCACTCCCGGGGGAACAACCACCTCTTCGTCGACGGGGCGGCCGACCCCGAGGCGCTTGCCACGCGGGCGGAGGAGCTCCTCGGCCACCTCCCGTACCGGCTCGTGTACGTCCTCCCCGACGAGGTCGCGGCCGCCTGCCGCGAGCCCCTGGAGCGGGCCGGATACGCGTACGCGACCACGTACGTCATGCGGCACACCGGCCCGGTCCCGGCGCACGGCGGAGCCCGTGAGGTGGGACCGGACGAGCTGCGCGGGCCGGCCGGCACGGCCTGGCGCCGCTTCGTGCCGGGGGTGAGCGACGAGGAGGTCCACCACCTGGTGGAGCGGCGGGCCGCGCGGCTCCGGGGCGCCGAGGACGTACGGTTCATCGCCTCGTACTCCGAGGACGGCGAGGTGGCCTCCTGGGCCGATCTCTATCTCGACCCGAAGGCCGGGGTCGCGCAGATGGAAGACCTGGTCACCGCCGAGGACCACCTCGGGAAGGGGCACGCCGGGCGGGTCCTGGACACGGCGCTGCACCTGGCGGCCGAGGCCGGCTGCGACCTCCGCCACCTGACGGCGAGCGCGGCGAACTGGCCGCACCGCTGGTACGGGAGGAAGGGCTTCGCCGTCGTGGACTCCGTCCACGTCTTCGAACGGGCATAAGGGGCAACCGCGTTCGCTCTCCGGGCGATACGTAACAGAGACCGCGCGTACGACTGGCGTACACCTCTCCTTCTGAGACTGTTCTGTCATGGCGCACTTCACACTCGTGGGGCCGCCCGACGCCCGGAGACCCCGGCTCGGTCGGCCTGTCGGAGGTTCACGCACGTCGGCGGCGGTCGGCGGCGTGGTGCTGCTGCTGCCGGACGGCGAGCCGGTGTCGGGGCGGCGCGCCTCCGCGCTGGCCCACGCGGCGATGCTGCCGCTCGGCCGCGCTCTCGCCCGGGCGGGCCGGGCCGACCACCTCGTCGCGCATGTCGTGCGCTACCGGGGGCGCGGCTGGAACGGGTCCGACGCGGAGCTCGCGGCGGACGCCTCCTGGGCGGTCGCGGAGGTTGTACGCCGGTACGGCGACGTCCCGGTCACGCTCGTCGGCCACGGGATGGGCGCGCGGGCGGCGCTCCGGGCCGCCGGGCACGAGGCGGTCGGCGCGGTCCTCGCGCTGGCGCCGTGGCTGCCGGAGGACGACGTGGCGGCGGAGCCGGAGCCGGTGCGGCAGCTGGTGGGCCGCCGGGTGCTGATCGTGCACGGCACGAACGACGCCCGTACGGACCCGGAGCTGTCGTTCCGTTTCGCGGCGCGGGCGAAGAAGGCCAACCGCGACACCTGCCGCTTCGAGGTCCACTCGGACGGCCACGCGCTGCGGCAGTACGCGGCCGAGGTCCAGGCCCTCGCCGCGGACTTCGCCCTCGGCGCGCTGTTCGCCCGCCCGGTGGCCCGTCCCGTGACGGACGCGCTGGCGGCACCCCCGCCGCTGGGCCTGCGGATGCCGCTCGCGGCGGGTTTCGGGAGCTCGTCCCGGCGTCTTTAGCGTCGTCTGCGTCGTCTGCGTCGTCTGCGTCGTCTGCGCCTTCAGGACAGCAGGTGGCCCCGCCTGCTCAGCAGGAACTTCTTGAAGGCGGCCACCGGGGCCGTGTCCGGGTGGCCGTCGAGCCAGGCGACGCCGATCTCGCGGACCGCGCGCGGCGCGGTGACGGTGAGTTCGACGACGCCGGGGCGCGGGACCGCGGGCGGGGGCAGCAGGGCGACGCCGAGGCCCGCGGCGACGAGGCCGCGCAGGGTCTCGGTCTCCTCGCCCTCGAAGGCGACGCGGGGCTTGAAGCCGGCCTCGGCGCACAGGTCGTCGGTGATGCGGCGGAGCCCGTACCCCGGTTCCAGGGTCACGAAGGTCTCGTCGGCGGCCTCGGCGAGGCGGACGCGGCGGCGGGTCGCGAGCCGGTGGTCGTCGGGGACGACGAGCCGCAGCCGCTGCTCGTCGAGGCGCCGGGCGACCAGGTCCGGGGCGTCCGGCACCGGGGAGGTCAGGCAGAGGTCGAGTTCGCCCGCCCTGAGCCGCTCGATCATGGCCTCGCCGTAGTTCTGGACGAGGGAGAAGCGGACGCGCGGGTGGTCGACGCGGAAGGCCCGGATGAGGCCGGGGACGGTCTCGGAGCCCATGGTGTGGAGGAAGCCGAAGGCGACGCGGCCGGCGGCCGGGTCGGCGTCGGCCCGTACGGTGTCGGCGGCCCGCTCGACCTCGGTGAGCGCCTTGTCGGCCGCCGTGAGGAAGCGGCGGCCGGCCGGGGTGAGGGAGACCGTGCGGCCGCGGCGGGCGAAGAGGGCGACGCCGAGGTCCTGTTCGAGCCGGACCATGGCCCGGGAGAGCGTCGACTGCGGGACGCCCATCTCGGCCGCCGCCCGGGTCACGTGCTCGTGCCGGGCGACGGCGGCGAAGTACGCCAGCCGCGGGGCGAGCAGCAGCCCCATGTCTTCTTCGTTACTGTTCGGTGACAGCCGAGGCTGTGGCCTGTACTCATGCGCCATGGGAACGATTACAGCAGTTCCGTGCATTGGACGCATGAAACGGATCGTCCTACGTTCGTGACATGCCTCCCGCCAGTACCAAGGCGGCCGCCATCCACGCGCCCGCCGACACCCGCCTCTCCCCCGGAGCCCCCGGCTACCGCCGGACGAGCCTCGCGCTCTTCGCCGCCGGACTGGCCGCCTTCGCCCTCCTCTACTCCACGCAGGCCCTCCTCCCGGCCATCTCGGCCGAGTTCGGTGCCACCGCCTCCGCCGCCTCCTGGACGGTCTCCGCCGCGACCGGCGCCCTGGCCCTGTGTGTCCTGCCGCTCAGCGCCCTCTCGGAGCGCTTCGGGCGGCGCGCGATGATGACCGCCTCGCTGACGGTCGCGGTCGCCGTCGCGCTCCTGGTGCCGCTCGCGCCGAACCTGGAGTCCCTGATCGCGCTGCGCGCCCTCCAGGGCGCCGCGCTCGCCGGGCTCCCGGCGAGCGCGATGGCGTACCTCGCCGAGGAGGTCCGCCCCAAGGCACTGATCGCGGCGATCGGCCTCTTCGTGGCGGGCAACTCGATCGGCGGCATGAGCGGCCGGATCGTGACCGGCTGGGTCGCCCAGATGTGGGGCTGGCGCGCGGGTCTGGCCGCCGTCGGCCTGACCTCACTGCTCTGCGCGATCGCCTTCCGGGCGCTGCTCCCGAAGGCTCGGCACTTCGCGCCGGGCCCGCTGAACCCGAAGGCGCTCGCGAGCGCCGTGCGGACGCATCTGTCCGACCCGCTGCTCGTCCGGCTGTACGTGATCGGCGCGCTGTTCATGACGGTCTTCGGCGCGGTGTACACCGTGATCGGCTACCGCCTGGTCGAGGCGCCGTTCTCGCTCCCGCAGGGCGTGATCGGCTCGATCTTCCTGGTCTACCTGGTCGGTACGGTCGCCTCCGCCGCCGCCGGCCGGCTCGTCGGCCGGCTCGGCCGGCGCGGGGCGCTCTACCTGGCGGTCTCCACGACCGCCGCGGGTCTGCTGCTCTCGCTCGCCGACTCGCTCGCCGCGGTCCTGGCGGGTCTGGTCCTCATCACGGCCGGCTTCTTCGCGGGGCACGCGGTCGCGTCCTCCTCGGTGAGCCGTACGGCGAAGACGGGCCGCGCGCAGGCCTCGGCTCTCTACCAGTCCGCGTACTACCTCGGCAGCAGCGCCGGCGGCACGCTCGGCGCGATCGCCTTCCACGCGGGCGGCTGGGCGGGGACGGTCCTGATCGGTCTCGTCGCGGTCCTCGGCGTCGTGTCCGTGACGCTGTACGGCAGCCACAGCGCCCGGGTCGCGGCGCGCCGGCCGAGCCTGACGGCGGCCGCCTGCAACTGACCGGGCTCCCCCGGCGTCCTCAAGGACAGGGACTCAAGGGGGAGTTGACGATCATGAACCGAATAGCGAGCCGAATCGGGAAGAGAGCGGGAATCGCGACCGGTCTCACGGCACTGGTGGTGCCGATGACGATCGCGCTCGGTGCGGCCCCGGCGCAGGCGGCGTCCTGCAACGTGACGACGGGGCCGTACCAGAAGCAGGTGGAGAAGTTCCTCGGCCGGACGGTCGACGGCCGCCAGTCGCTCGGGGACTGCCAGGCCATCCAGGCGTTCCAGTCGAAGCACGGCATCACCCCGACCGCGGGGTACGCGGGGCCGCTCACCTGGCGCACGATGAACACGATGCTCCAGCAGAAGGCGGCGGGGACCAACCCGAACCGCGCGGGCACCTGTCCGACCAACCGGGGCCGGATCGCCTGCGTCGACCTGACCCGTCAGCTGTCCTGGATCCAGGACGGCTCGCGCCTCAAGTACGGGCCGGTGCCGGTGCGTACGGGCAAGGACGGCACGGAGACCCGCACCGGCTCCAAGAAGATCTACTGGCGGAACATCAACCACTGGTCGACGATCTACCACGTCTCCATGCCGTACTCGCAGTTCTTCGACGGCGGCCAGGCCTTCCACTCGACGACCAAGTCCATGTGGAACCCGCCGGGCTCGGGCGGCTGCGTCAACATGCGCCCGGCCGACGCCAAGGCGTACTGGAACCTGCTCAGGAACGGCGACGACGTCTTCGTCTACGGGCGCAAGCCGGGAACCTGACCCCGGCTGTCAGTCCGCTGCGGTAGCTTCCCTCTCACCGGCACCGAACGGGTGCCGGTGAGGGGTGAGTGGGGTGTGGACCCGATGAGTGACGCCGTGACCGCGACGACCGACGATCTCGACAAGTACCGCAGGGAGCTGACCGGTTACTGCTACCGGATGCTCGGATCCTCCTTCGAGGCGGAGGACGCGGTGCAGGACACGATGGTGCGGGCCTGGAAGGCCATCGGCACCTTCGAGGGCCGCTCCTCGCTGCGGTCCTGGCTGTACCGGATCGCGACCAACGTGTGCCTGGACGCGCTGAACGCGGGCAACAAGCGGGCGCGGCCGATGGATCTGACCTCGCCGACGCCGGTCGCCCAGGCGCAGCTCGTCAAGCAGCCGGAGATCACCTGGCTGGAGCCGGTGCCGGACGGGCGGGTCCTGCCGTCGGTCGCCGACCCGGCGGAGACGGCCGTGCACCGGGAGACCGTGCGGCTCGCCTTCGTCGCCGCCCTCCAGCACCTGCCGCCGAAGCAGCGGGCCGTGCTGATCCTGCGCGAGGTGCTCGCCTGGAAGGCGAGCGAGGTCGCGGAGCTGCTCGATCTCTCGGTCGCCTCGGTCAACAGCGCCCTCCAGCGGGCCCGCGCGACCCTGGCCGAGCAGGCGCCGGCCGCCTCGGACCCGGCGAACCCGCTGGACGAGGAGCAGAAGGCGCTCCTCGAGCGGTACGTCGCCGCCTTCGAGGGCTACGACATGAAGGCGCTGACCGCGCTCCTCCACGAGGACGCGACCATGTCCATGCCGCCGTACGACCTCTGGCTCCAGGGTCACGACGACATCGTGGGCTGGATGCTGGGCGTCGGCGAGGTCTGCTCCGGCTCGAAGCTGGTGCCGACCGTGGCGAACGGCTCCCCGGCGTTCGCGCAGTACCACCCGGACCCGGCGGGCGGCTTCGCCCCGTGGGCGCTGATCGTCCTGGAGCTCCGCGAGGGCAAGGTCGCCGGGATGGACTTCTTCCTGGACACCGAGCGCTGGTTCCCGCTCTTCGACCTGCCGGTGCGGCTAGAGGCCTAGAGTTCCGTCCAATCCCGCCAGCGCGAGCAGGGCCCGTAGCTCGGGTCCTGCTCCGTGGAAGCGGAGGCGGTGGCCGCGGCGGCCGGCCGCGAGTTTGAGGCGGGCGAGGGCGTCGACGGCCGAGAAGTCGGCGTGCGTGAGGGCGCCGACCTCGCAGACGACGTCACCGGGCGGGGCGGCGCCCAGTTCGGCGCAGAGGCGGGCCACGTCGTCCCGGGTGGGGCGGGCGGGCAGGGTCACGACGAGCGGCTGACTGGTGTCCACATGCGTTGAGACCGTCCCGGGACGCGGAACTCATCGCCGGTGCCCCCGCACGTGCCTCTACGCTGTGGATCATGACTCACGAGCCTGTCGAACTGGTGATCTTCGACTGTGACGGTGTTCTGGTGGACAGCGAGCGGCTCTACTGCCGCGTGGACCGGGAGGTGTTCGCCTCCCTCGGGGCGGAGTTCACCGAGGCGGAGGTGATCGAGCACTTCGTCGGTTCCTCCCACGAGATGCTCACGGCGATCGTGGAGGAGCGCCGGGGCCGCCCGCTGGAGTCCGGCTGGCAGACGCCCTTCAAGCAGCGGTACGACGACGTGCTGGACGCCGAGCTGACGGCCGTGGAGGGCATCACGCACGTCCTGGACACCCTGCCGCTCCCCTACTGCCTCGCCTCCAACGGCAGCCACGCCGGTATCCGGAAGAACCTGGGCAGGACCGGGCTGCTCGACCGCTTCGAGGGCCGGATGTTCAGCGCCCGCGACGTCGCGCGCGGCAAGCCCGCCCCGGACCTCTTCCTGCACGCGGCGGCCACGATGGGCGTTCCCCCGGAGCGCTGCGCGGTAGTGGAGGACAGCCCGTACGGCGTCCAGGCGGCCCGCGCGGCCGGCATGCGCGCCTTCGGCTACTGCGGCGGCCTGACGCGCGCCGACCGGCTGATGGGCCCGCACACGGTGGTCTTCGACGACATGCGGGAGCTGCCGAAGCTGCTCGTCATGTGACGGGGAACTCGGCGGTGTCGAGGGTGAGGTCGAAGGGGGCGGGGAGGTGGATCTTCCCCCCGAACTTCACCGCATGGAGCGTGCGATAGACGTTCCCCTTCGGTTCGCCGTAGAGAGTGACGGTGGGGCCGCCAGGGGCGTACGCGTCGATCAGCAGGTACAGCGGAATTGCCGCCTGGGCATAGGCGGCCGCCTTCTTGATGCGGTCGTGATTCGCGTTCGAGGGTGAGGTGACCTCGGCGATCAGCAGCGCGGCCTCGGCCGGAATGTAGGACCCTGGGCCGGACAGCACGTCGGCGGGAACGACCAGAAGGTCCGGGATCAGCATTCCCGAACGCGCGGGAACGGCAATGGATTGGGTCTGCAGGACCTCCCATTCCTCCGGAATTACGGAGTACAGGCGCCGGTGCACCTTGGACGCCGTGAGGTTGTGCCGGAAAGTGGGCGACGGTGCCACGGTGATGATCCCCTCGATGATCTCCACCTTGCAGCCCTCGGGCCAGTCCATCGACTCCCAGCGACGGACCAGGTCCTCCCAGCCGTTGCCCTGCTCGGGCTGGGGCTCGGCAGCGAGTGCGCTCATGGCGTGCTCCTCATTCGGTCGTCACCGATCCCAGCATGCCGAACGGGACCGGCGGTGGTCCACCGGTCCCGTTCACCCGAAGGTGTCAGACGCATATGCCTCAGGCGATGCGGTCCATCACGATCGGGTTCGCCGTGAACGACGTGCCCGCCGCCGCGATGTCCCAGGAGTCGTTCAGGGACTTCAGGGCGTAGTCGAACTTCTCCGGCGTGTCGGTGTGGAGCGTCAGCAGGGGCTGGCCCGCCGTCACCGTGTCGCCCGGCTTCGCGTGGAGCTCGACGCCCGCGCCGGCCTGCACCGGGTCCTCCTTGCGGGCGCGGCCCGCGCCCAGGCGCCAGGCGGCGATGCCGATGTCGTAGGCGTCGAGGCGGGTCAGGACGCCGGAGGACGGGGCCGTGACGACGTGCTGCTCGCGGGCGACCGGGAGGGTGGCGTCCGGGTCGCCGCCCTGGGCCGCGATCATCCGGCGCCAGACGTCCATCGCCGAGCCGTCGGCGAGCGCCTTCGCCGGGTCCGCGTCCTTGATGCCGGCCCCTTCGAGCATCTCGCGGGCGAGCGCGATCGTCAGCTCGACGACGTCCGACGGGCCGCCGCCCGCCAGGACCTCGACGGACTCGCGGACCTCCAGGGCGTTGCCCGCGGTCAGGCCGAGCGGGGTCGACATGTCGGTGAGGAGCGCGACCGTCTTCACACCGCTGTCGGTGCCCAGCTGGACCATGGTGGAGGCCAGCTCGCGGGCGTCCTCGATGGTCTTCATGAACGCGCCGGTGCCGACCTTGACGTCAAGGACGAGCGAGCCGGTGCCCTCGGCGATCTTCTTCGACATGATCGAGGAGGCGATCAGCGGGATCGCCTCGACGGTGCCCGTGACGTCGCGGAGCGCGTACAGCTTCTTGTCCGCGGGGGCCAGGCCGTCGCCCGCCGCGCAGATGACCGCGCCGGTGGTGTCGAGGACGTGCAGCATCTCCTCGTTGGAGAGCAGCGCGCGCCAGCCCGGGATGGACTCCAGCTTGTCGAGCGTGCCGCCGGTGTGGCCGAGGCCGCGGCCGGAGAGCTGCGGGACTGCCGCGCCGCAGGCGGCGACGAGCGGGGCGAGCGGGAGGGTGATCTTGTCGCCGACGCCGCCGGTGGAGTGCTTGTCGGAGGTCGGGCGGGAGAGCGCGTCGAAGTTCATGCGCTCGCCGCTGGCGATCATCGCGGCGGTCCAGCGGGCGATCTCCGCGCGGTTCATGCCGTTCAGCAGGATCGCCATGGCCAGGGCGGACATCTGCTCGTCGGCGACCACGCCGCGGGTGTACGCGTCGATGACCCAGTCGATCTGCTCCGGGCTCAGCTCGCCCTTGTCCCGCTTCGTGCGGATGACGGAGATGACGTCCATGAGGTGGTGCCTCTTTCTACGCGCATAGAGGGGGAAAGGGGGAGCGACCCTTCCATCGTGCCGGAAGGGCCGCTCCGAGGATTACTTCGACAGGTGGTCCGGACCGAATGCCTGCGGCAGCATCTCGGCCAGGGTGAGGAACCCGGCGGGCGTCTCCAGGACGAGGTCGGGGCCCCCGAACTCGAACAGGAGCTGCCGGCACCGGCCGCACGGGACGAGGGGCTCGCCCCGGCCGTCCACGCACACGAAGTGCGTGAGCCGGCCGCCGCCGGTCGCCTGGAGCTGGGAGACGAGTCCGCACTCGGCGCACAGGCCGAGGCCGAAGGAGGCGTTCTCCACGTTGCAGCCGGAGACCGTCCGCCCGTCGTCCACGCGGGCCGCCGCGCCGACCGGGAAGCCGGAGTACGGGGCGTACGCACGGCCCATGGCCTCGCGGGCCGTGACCCGCAGGGCCTCCCAGTCCGACGCGGGGAGGGCCGTCACTTGCCCTCGCCCTTCCGGTACGGCAGACCGTCCGCCTTGGGCATGCGCAGGCGCTGCGCCGAAAGGGCGAGCACGAGCAGCGTGGTGATGTACGGGGCCGCGTCGACGAACTGGCTCGGGACCTCGTCGGTCAGCGCGTACCAGAGGAAGAAGCCGGCGGAGAAGGCCGCCGCGACCACACCGGCCACGTACTTCTTCTTGTACAGCTGCCAGGCCGCGGCGAGCACCAGGAGCACGGCGACCAGCAGCAGCAGCGCGTGGACGTTCTCGGCGCCGCCGCGGAGCTTGAGGCTGTCGGTGAAGCCGAAGAGGCCCGCGCCGAGCGCCATGCCGCCCGGCATCCAGTTGCCGAAGATCATCGCGGCGAGACCGATGTAGCCGCGGCCGCCGGTCTGGCCCTCCTGGTAGATGCCGGTGGAGACGATCGCGAGGAACGCGCCGCCGAGGCCCGCGAGGGCGCCGGAGGTGACGACGGCGATGTACTTGTACTTGTAGACGTTCACGCCGAGGGACTCGGCGGCGACCGGGTTCTCACCGCAGGAGCGCAGGCGCAGGCCGAAGGCGGTGCGCCAGAGCAGCCACCAGGTGGCCGGGACCAGCAGCAGGGCGACGAGCGTCAGCAGCGACAGGTTCGTCACGAGGCCGCCGAGGATGCCGGCCAGGTCGGAGATGAGGAACCAGTGCTTGCCCTGGACATCGGTCAGCCAGTCCGAGAGCCCTGGCACCGTGATCTCGTAGATCGGGTCGATGCGGGGGGACTGCTTGGAGGAGCCGCCCTCGGCCTCGGCGAACGTGAAGTTCGACAGGTACTGGGTGAAGCCGACCGCGAGGATGTTGATCGCCACACCGGAGACGATGTGGTTCACGTTGAACGTCACGGTGATGATCGCGTGCAGCAGGCCGCCCAGCGCGCCGCCGAGGAGACCCAGGAGGACACCCACCCAGGGGCCCCACTGGTAACCGGCCCAGGCGCCGAACCAGGTGCCGAGCACCATCATGCCTTCGAGGCCGATGTTGACGACGCCCGCGCGCTCGGCCCACAGACCGCCGAGACCGGCGAGACCGATCGGCACGGCGAGCTTGAGCGCACCCGAGACCTGACCCACCGAGGTGAGGTCGTTGGCCCCGGAGACGACCCGGACCAGGGAGAACAGCACCAGACCGGCCGCGACGATCAGCATGATCCACGGCAGGGTGAGCTTGCGGCGTCCGCCGCCCTTGGGCGCGGCGCTCGGCTTGGTGACAGTGCCGGTGCTCATGCCGAGACCTCCTTGTCGGTCTTGATGGCGCCGCCGGCGGCGAGTTCCTCGCCGACCTTCTGCTGCTGGCGGCGGAGGCCGTAACGGCGGACGAGCTCGTAGGAGACGACGACCGCGATCACGATGATGCCCTGCATGATCTTGGTGATCTCCTTCGGATACCCCTCGGTGTCCAGCGACGAGGAGGCCTTGTCGAGGAACGCGAAGAGCAGCGCGGCGAAGAAGATGCCGACCGGGTGGTTACGGCCGAGCAGCGCGATGGTGATGGCGGTGAAGCCGACACCGACGGGGAAGTCCAGGCTGTACGTGTGGGACTCGCCGAGCAGCGTCGGCATGCCGGCGAGGCCCGCGAGCGCGCCCGAGATGAGCATCGAGGTGAGGACCATCTTCTTGGCGTCGACGCCGCTGGCCTGGGCGGCGGTCTCGCTGGCGCCGGTGGCGCGCAGGTCGAAGCCGAACCGGGTGCGGTTGAGGGCGAACCAGTAGACGACGCCGAGGGCGAGCGCGACGAACGTGAAGCCGTAGATGACTCCGTTGCCCTCGCCCATGTCGATGCCCGGGAACCAGCCGGACTCGGAGATCTCACCGGTGGTGAGGTTGTTCGAGCCCTCGGGCTGGAAGCCGAAGTTCTTCGGCAGGATCAGCCAGGCCACCAGCGAGGTCGCGATGGCGTTCAGCATGATCGTCGAGACGACCTCGGAGACACCCCGGGTGGTCTTCAGGATGCCCGCGATACCGGCCCAGAAGGCACCGGTCAGCATCGCGACGAGGACGATCAGCAGGATGTGCAGCGGGCCGGGCAGCTCGACCGAGGCACCGACGAGGGCCGAGACCATCGCGGCGAGGCGGTACTGGCCGTCGACACCGATGTTGAACAGGTTCATCCGGAAACCGATGGCCACGGCCAGGGCTGCCAGGTAGTAGATCCCGGTCTGGTTGACGATCAGGACCTGGATGTCCGAGAACGCCGCGTTGTCGATCATCAGCGTGATCGGCTCGATCGGGTCGAGACCCGTCGCGAGCAGCACCAGGACGGTGAGCACGAACGAGGAGACCAGGGCGAGCACCGGTCCCGCAGCGCCCAGGATCAGCTTGTCCTTGTCGAATTTCATCATCGGGCGTCACCGTCTTCGGGCTCTTCGTTGCCTTCGAGGCGACCGCTGGCCGCGCCGGTCATGGCGGAGCCCAGTTCCTCGGGCGTGATGGTGGCGGGGTCGGCGTCGGCGACGAGCTTGCCGCGGTACATGACCCGGAGGGTGTCGGAGAGACCGATCAGCTCGTCGAGGTCGGCGGAGATCAGCAGCACCGCGAGGCCCTCGCGGCGCGCGTCACGGATCGCGTCCCAGATCTGCGCCTGCGCGCCGACGTCCACACCGCGGGTGGGGTGGGCGGCGATCAGGAACTTGGGGCCGTGGCTCATCTCGCGGCCGACGATCAGCTTCTGCTGGTTGCCGCCGGAGAGCGAGGCCGCGGTCACGTCGATGCCGGGGGTGCGCACGTCGTACTCACGCACGATCCGCTCGGTGTCCTTGCGGGCGGCCTTGGGGTCGAGGATGCCGCGCTTGGAGTTGGGCGCCTCGGTGACGTGACCGAGGATGCGGTTCTCCCAGAGCGGGGCTTCCAGGAGCAGGCCGTGGCGGTGGCGGTCCTCCGGGATGTACCCGATGCCGCCCTCGCGGCGCTTGCGCACCGAGACCTTGGAGATGTCCTGGCCGTCGAGGCTGATGCGGCCCGCGTCGGGGACGGACATGCCCATGAGCGTCTCGATGAGCTCGGTCTGGCCGTTGCCCTCGACACCCGCGATGCCGAGGATCTCGCCCTTGTGGATCGTGAGGGAGATGTCGTCGAGGAGCTTGCGGCCCGCGCCGATCTCCTGGAGGGCGACCGTACCGGACGGGTCCGGCGGAGCGGCGGTCGTCAGCGGTGCGGCCGGGACTCCGCTCTCGACCAGCGTCAGGTTCTCGACCTGGAGCATGGGGACGGTGGTGACCGTCGACTCCCGGGTCTCCGGCGAGGGCAGCTCGCTGCCGACCATCAGCTCGGCAAGCTGCTTGGTGGTGGCGGTCTTCGGGTCGGCGGTGCCGACCGTGGTGCCCCGGCGGATGACGGTGATGTCGTCGGCGACCTTCAGGACCTCGCCCAGCTTGTGCGAGATGAAGATGACCGTCAGGCCCTCGGCCTTGAGCTCGCGCAGGTTGTCGAAGAGCGCGTCGACCTCCTGCGGGACGAGCACGGCGGTCGGCTCGTCGAGGATGAGGATCCTGGCGCCGCGGTAGAGGACCTTGAGGATCTCCACGCGCTGACGGTCGGCGACTCCGAGGTCCTCGACGAGGGCGTCGGGGCGGACCCCGAGGCCGTACGCGTCGGAGATCTCCCGGATCTTCTGCCGCGCCTTGGCGCCGATGCCGTAGAGCTTCTCGCCGCCGAGGACGACGTTCTCCAGGACGGTGAGGTTGTCGGCGAGCATGAAGTGCTGGTGCACCATGCCGATGCCGCGCGCGATGGCGTCACCGGGGCTGGAGAAGGTGACCTGCTCCCCGTCGACGGCGATGGTGCCCTCGTCCGGCTTCTGCATGCCGTAGAGGATCTTCATGAGGGTCGACTTGCCGGCACCGTTCTCGCCGATGAGGGCATGCACGGTGCCCTTGCGGACCGTGATCGCGATGTCCTTGTTGGCGACGACGCCGGGGAAGCGCTTGGTGATGCCGTGAAGTTCCACGGCAGGGGGGCTGGACGCGTTGATGACGCACTCTCCTTGGCCGGAAGGAGCGGGAGCGGGGAGGGCAGGGCGGGGCGAAGTTATCGTGCCAGGGAGACATCTACACGCGTAGCGCTGCCGAAAAATGAAAACCCGTACGGGAATGGGTCCGGGTCCTGCCGTCGAGGTCCCGGCGTCCGCCCGAAGGGCGGGCCGGGCGGGGTCTGGTGCGTGCAGCTGCAAGGCGGAGGAGGGAGCCCATGCGGAGCATGGGCGACCGACGACAACGCGGCAGATGTGCGTGCCAGACCCCGCCCGGCAGGCGGGACCTCGACGGCAGGGCCCGAGGCCCGGCTCCAGTGGGGGTGCCACGTGGGGCCGGGCCGTCGGGCTCAGGTCGTGACCTGCGGTCCTTACGGAGCGGTCTTGACCGTGATCTTGCCGTCGACGATGTCCTTCTTCGCCTTGTCCACGGCGGTGATGACCTCGGCCATCTGCTTGTACGCCGGGTTGGAGTCGGCCAGGCCGACGCCGTCCGTGGCGAGGCCGTAGCGGATCTCACCGGTCTGCGGCTTGCCGTCCTTGACCGACTTGATCAGGTTGAAGACGGAGTCCGAGACGTCCTTCGTGACCGAGGTCAGGATCTTGTCCTTGTACTTGGCGAGACCCGCCTGGTTGTACTGGTCGGAGTCGACGCCGATGGCCCACTTGCCCGCGGTCGCGGCGGCCTCGATCGAGCCCGAACCGGCGAGACCGGCGGCGGCGTAGATCACGTCGGCGCCCTTGTCGAGCTGGCCCTGCGCGGCGGCCTTGCCGAGGTCGGGCTTGGAGAAGCCGTCGAAGTTCGGCGGCTGGGTCAGGTACTGGACGAGCACCTTCGCCTTGGGGTTGGTGTCCTTGACGCCCTGCGCGAAGCCCGCCTCGAACTTCTTGATCAGCGGAACCTCGACACCGCCGATGAAGCCGACCGTGCCGCTCTTGGACGCCTTGGCGGCGGCGACGCCGGCCAGGTAGGAGCCCTGCTCCTCGTTGAAGACGAGGTTGGCGATGTTCGGGCCGGTCTTCGACGTGTCGTCGATGAGGCCGAAGGTGGTGTTCGGGTAGGCCTTGGCGACCTTCTCGATCGCCGGCGCGTACGCGAAGCCGACGCCGATGACCGGGTTGTTGCCGGCGCGCGCGAGCGCGGTGAGGCGCTGCACCTTGTCGGCGTCGCCCTCGCCCTCGGACGGCTCGGCCTCGGAGCCCTTGACGTCGAGCTCGTCCTCGGCCTTCTTCAGACCCGCGTAGGCGGCGTCGTTGAACGACTGGTCGCCGCGGCCGCCGATGTCGTACGCGATGGCGGCCTTGGTCGCCTTCGAGTCCGAGCCGGAGCCGGAGTCGTTCGAAGACTTGCCACACGCGGTGGCGGAGAGCGCGAGCGCCGCGGAGGCGATGCCCACGGTCGTGATCCTGGTGATCCGGCGCAAGAGGAGGGTCCCTTCAAGACTGACCGAAAGCGCCTCTTCCGGCGCTGGTTTCGCGGCGATCGTAACGCGCGTAGATGTCAGTTAAAGACCCGTTCATGAGTCGTTATCGGATCGTCGCGAACCGGCCAGCCGAGGCGACCGGGGGCGTTCGGCCCGGTACCGCCGGTTATACCGCCTGTCCCAGGAGGTGGGACAGGCCCCGGGAGGCGACACTCCGCGCCGTGGGCCGGACGGATGAACGGCTCCGGCCGGTCCGCGGAAGGAGCACCGGCGTCCCGGCGCCGGGCCCGGATCCAGGTCCGGCGCCCCACCGGACGGGGTCAGGACCTGCGGTCGAGCAAGGCGGCGGCGGTGAACAGCTCGACGCCCGCCTCGATGCAGTGCTCGTCCACGTCGAAGTCGCCCGTGTGCAGGTCACGGACCCGGGTGTCGCCGGGGGTGCGGACGCCGAGGCGGGCCATGGCGCCGGGAACGTGCTCCAGGTACCAGGAGAAGTCCTCGCCGCCGAGGCTCTGCTCGGTGTCCTCGATCGCATACGGTCCGCGACGGGCGGCCATCGCGTCGGCGAGCAGCTCGACGACGGCCGCGTCGTTGACGACCGGGGGGACGCCGCGGACGTAGTTCACGACCGACTTCGCGCGGTGCAGGGTCGCGATCTCGTCGATCGCCGCGTGGACCAGGTCGGGCGCGTCCCGCCAGGTCGGCAGGTCGAGGCAGCGGACGGTGCCGGAGAGCTCGGCGTGCTGCGGGATGACGTTGGGGGCGTGGCCGGCCTCGATGCGCCCCCAGGTGACCGAGAGGCCCGAGCGGGCGTCGACGCGGCGGGCGAGCACGGCGGGGACGTCGGTGGCGATCCGGGCGGCGGCGGTGACGAGGTCGGTGGTGAGGTGGGGGCGGGCGGTGTGGCCGCCGGGGCCGCCGAGGGTGACTTCCAGCCGGTCGCAGGCCGAGGTGATGGGGCCGGTGCGGATCCCGATCTTCCCCGCGTCCACCCTGGGGTCGCAGTGGACGGCGATGATGCGGCCGACCCCGTCGAGCACCCCGGCCTCGACCGCTTCGGCGGCGCCGCCGGGCAGCACTTCCTCGGCGGGCTGGAAGAGGAGGCGTACGGCGTTCGGGAGGAGGCCCTGCCGGTCGAGCTCGGCGAGGACGAGTCCGGCGCCCAGGACGGTGGTGGTGTGGACGTCGTGTCCACAGGCGTGCGCGCGATTGGCCTGGGTGGAGCGGTAGGCGACGGTCTTCACGTCGGGGATGGGCAGCGCGTCGAGGTCGGCGCGGATCGCCAGCATGGGGCGGCGGCGGTCCGGGGTTCCGACGTCACAGATGAGCCCGGTGCCGGCCGGCAGGACCTTCGGCGCGAGGCCGGCCGCCTCCAGGCGGGCCTTGAGCGCTGCGGTCGTACGGAACTCCTGGTTGCCCAGCTCGGGGTGCATGTGCAAGTCCCTGCGGAAGGCGATCAGTTCGGCGCGCAGGGGTGCGGACAGCGTTCCGGGCAGGGTGGCGGAGCCTGGCTCACGGGACTTCAACTGGTTCACCTTTTGAAGGGTAGGCCCCTTCGGAGGTCAACTGCCCGTTGATCACGAAAAGTTCAGCCCGTTAGGGGAAAGAATCTCGGTTTGGCAGGCATGAAGGCCCTTCCGTGTGGGTACGCTCGACCGAATTCGGCCCGGCTGGTCCGTCAGGCCGTTCCGGTGGCCCCGGTGGCTCCGCCGGCCCTGGTGACCCGAGCGGTGAGCCGGTCGACCTCGTGGGCCGCCGTCCCCGCCACTCCGGACAGGAAGCCCTGGGCCCGCGGTGAGGCGGTCGCCCGCAGCCACTCCGGCGCCACCTCGATGACAGCGACCTTCACTCCCGTACCGGCGAGGGCCAGCGGCAGGGTGTGGACGACCGTGGACGGGAAGCTGACGACCGTACGGCCGATCGGGCCCCGGCGGGCGACCAGCTCCAGGGGCAGATCGGGCCGGACGACCTGGAGGCCGGTCTCGACGGCGATGCGGTGCAGTTTCTCGGCGCTCTCGCGGCGGTGCGCGAAGTAGCGGGTCGCGCCGTGGGCGCGGGCCAGCTCCGCGACCACGCGCGCGTAGTGGTCGGCGTCGACGACGCCCGTCTCGACCAGGGAGGTGCCCACCAGGTCCGCGCCGCCGGTCAGCAGCGGGGGGCCGAAGCGGGTGCGGGTCCAGGCGTAGGAGTTCTCCGTGACCTCGACGCCGGCCGGGGCCTCGACGGGCAGCGACGTGAAGATCTCGACCGTACGGCCGCGGGCCGGCGCGAGCCGCCGCCGGGCCAGCGAGGTCACCGGGGCGAGGACCAGCTCGCGGGGGCCCAGGTTGCCCTTGCGGTGCCAGCGCACGAGGCGCTCGCCGCGGCCGAGCTGGGCGGCGAACTCCATGGTCGCGGTGCCATCGTCGACCACCGTGAGGTGCCGGGGGGAGAAGAGCGACAGGAGCAGCTGGACGTAGCGGGAGAACGGGTCGCCGATGATGACCCGCTCGGCCCGCCGCAGCGGCGGGCCGAGCTTCCGCAGGGTGCGGACGAGCGCGCCCCGGCCGCCGCGGGCCTCCTGCCAGTGGACGGTGAAGCCCTCGTCGCGGGCCAGCTGGGCCATCCGGCGCAGCTGGCCACGCGACATGGGGTCGGTCGGCGAGAGGACGACGACCGTGAGGGCGGGCGCGGGCGCGGAAGCCGTGGCAGCCGCCGGGGTGGGGGCGGGCGTGGCGGGCGTCGCCCCCGGAGTGGGGGCCGTACGCGCCGCCCCCGGGGTGGTGGCGTCCGTGGTGGGGGGCGCCGGGGTGGCGTCCGTGGTGGGGGACGCCGGGGCTGACGTGCCGGTGGGCTCGTCCGGAGCGGCTGCTCCGGGTGCGGGCGCCGCGCCGGGCGCCCGGTCGGGCGCCTGCGAGTGCGCCCATTCCAGGACGTTGAGGAGCTGGACCGGGCTCTCGACGAACGCCAGCTGCCCGGTCATGCGGCGACGAGCCCCTGGACCCGGCGGAGCTTCTTCATCGGGCCGAGCTCCGACTCGTAGACCTTCTTGACGCCGTCGCCGAGGGCGGTCTCGATGGTGCGGATGTCGCGGACGAGGCGCTGGAGGCCCTGCGGCTCGACGGAGGCGGCCTGGTCGGAGCCCCACATCGCGCGGTCGAGGGTGATGTGGCGCTCGACGAAGGTGGCGCCGAGGGCGACGGCGGCGAGGGTGGTCTGCAGACCGGTCTCGTGGCCGGAGTAGCCGATCGGGACGTTCGGGTACTCCTCCTTCAGCGTGTTGATCACGCGGAGGTTGAGCTCCTCGGCCTTGGCCGGGTACGTCGAGGTGGCGTGGCAGAGCAGGATGTTGTCCGAGCCGAGGACCTCGACCGCGTGGCGGATCTGCTTCGGGGTGGACATGCCCGTGGAGAGGATGACCGTGCGGCCGGTGCCGCGCAGGGCGCGGAGCAGCTCGTCGTCGGTGAGGGACGCGGAGGCGACCTTGTGGGCGGGGACGTCGAACTTCTCCAGGAAGGCGACGGCCTCGGTGTCCCACGGGGAGGCGAACCAGTCGATGCCGCGCTTCTTGCAGTGCTCGTCGATGGCGCGGTACTCGTCCTCGCCGAACTCCACGCGGTGGCGGTAGTCGATGTACGTCATCCGGCCCCAGGGGGTGTCGCGCTCGATGTCCCACTGGTCACGCGGGGTGCAGATCTCCGGAGTGCGCTTCTGGAACTTGACGGCGTCGCAGCCGGCCTCGGCGGCGACGTCGACGAGCGCGAGGGCGTTCTCCAGCTCGCCGTTGTGGTTGATGCCGATCTCGCCGGTGATGTAGACCGGCCGGCCCGGGCCGGCGGTCTTCGAACCGAAGGTGCGCAGACGAGTGCTCATGGTGCTGTTCCTTAGGAGTTGGGGATGCGGGGTGCGGGGGTGTCGAGCTCGGGTCCGAGGAGCCAGGCCGCGATCTCGCGGATCGCTCCGAAGCCGCCGGGGGTGGCGGTGACCGCGCGGGCCGCGGCCCGTACGGAGTCGTGGGCGCTGCTCACCGCGACGGGCCAGCCGACGAGGTGGAAGCAGGGCAGGTCGTTGACGTCGTTGCCGGCGTAGAGCACGCGCTGCGGGTCGATGCCCTCGGTGTCGCACCACTCCTTGAGGGCCCGGTCCTTGCGGTCGATGCCGTGCAGGACGGGGATCTTGAGCTTGCGGGCGCGGGCGGCGACGACGGCGTTCTGTTCGGTGGAGAGGATGAGGACGGGGAGTCCGGCGCGGCGCAGGGCCGCGATGCCGAGGCCGTCGCCGCGGTGCGCGGAGACGAACTCTCGGCCCTCGGAGTCGAGGTGGACCCGGTCGTCGGTCTGGGTGCCGTCGAAGTCGAGGACGACGGCGTCGATGTCGGCGAAGCCCGGGGTGGCGGGCTCGTCGAGGAGCGGGGCGAGGGCCTTGGCGCGGGCGAGGTCGTGCGGGTCGTCGATCTCCAGGACCCGGGCGGGGTCGGTGACGACCAGCGCGGTGCGGCCGAAGAAGCGGTGGCCGTGCGTACGGAAGCCGGCCGCGTCCATGGCGTAGACGGCCCCGGTCTCCAGGTACTCGGGCTCCCGGTCCTGGCGGCGGGGGCGGTGCGCCTTGTCGTGGTTGACGCCCTCGGCGCCGTCCGTGACCGTGTCGCGCCAGAGGAAGCCGTGGGACGGGGCGGCGGTGAAGGCCGTGTCGGCGGCGCCGGAGGCGACGCGGTCGACGGTCTCGGCGACCTCGGCGGAGGTGAGGAAGGGGCTGGTGCACTGGACGAGGAGGACGACGTCGGCCGGGCGGCCGTGGGTGGCCTCGAAGGCGTCCATGGCGTGCAGGACGGCGGCCTCGCTGGTGGCGGTGTCCCCCGCGATCTCGACCGGACGGTGCACGGCCTCGGCCCCGGCGCCGCGGGCGGCCGCCGCGATGGCGGCGTCGTCGGTGGAGACCACGACGTGGGTGACCGGACGGGCGCCGAGGCAGGCGCGGACGGCACGGGCCACGAGCGGGACGCCGGCCACCGGGGCGAGGTTCTTGGCGGGGACGCCCTTCGAGCCGCCTCTGGCGGGGATCACGGCGAGCACGGTGGCGCTGCGCTGCGGGACGGCGGTCGTCATCAGAGTTCTCCCAGCCGGCGGATGACGGGGGCCACGCGCTGCACGCCGTGCCGGTACGCGCCCCGCGCCGCCTCCCGGACGATCCGGCGGAGGCCGCTCTCGCGGGGCTCCTGCGCGGTGACGTCCAGACGGTGGCGGGCGAGGATCCCGGGCAGGTAGCCGGGGGCCGTCTCCGCTGTGTAGTAGGGGGTGATCGGGGGGAGCGCGGGGAGCGCCAGGAGTGCGGCGACCCGCTCGCGGGCTGCGTCGAAGGCCTCTTCGTACGGGCTCTCGGAGGCCACGCCCTGCCGGGCGAGCCAGGTCTCGTCCGGCGTCGGGACGAGTCCCTTGTCGAGCGCCTCGAAGGAGGCGAGCAGGCCGGAGCCGACGAAGTGGTGGTTGCCGAGGGCCTCGCGGACCCCGAGGTCGGTGAGGATCGCGGTGGGGATCCGGCGGTGGAGGGCTTCGAGCGCGGCCGTGGAGGAGACGGTGACCAGGAGGTCGGTGCGGTCCAGGACCTCGCCCATGTGTCCGTACACGAGACGGAAGTTGGCGGGCGGGTCGAGGTCGCGGACCAGCTTCTGGAAGGGGTACTCCTCCAGGTGCGTGGTGTGCTCGCCCGGCTTGGAGCGGAGCTTGAGGAGCACCTCGCGGTCCGGGTGGAGCCGTGCGTGCCGGATCAGCCGGTCCAGGACGTGGGTGCGCTCGGCGCGGGTGGCGGGCACGGACGGCTGGGCGGCGAAGACGAGGGTGTCGCGGCCCGCCTCGGGGGTGTGCGGGGCGCCGCCGAGGAAGGGCAGCGCGGCCTCGACGACCGAGTCGGAGCCGGCGCCCACGCCCTCGTAGACGGCGCGGAACCGCTCGGCGTCGTGACGGGAGTTGGCGAGGACGACGTCGGCGCCGTGGCGTAGGAGGAGCCCGTCGGTGAGCTTCTCGTAGACGACGCCGACGTAGCCGGTGACGATCACCGGGCGCCGGTCGAGAGCCAGGTCCGCCAGGCCCTGGAGGACGGCCCGGACGGTGCCGCCGACCAGGGCGAGGACGATGACGTCGTATCCCTCTCCGCGCTCCTCCGCGTCCCGTACGGCACGGAGGAACTCCGCGCCCGTCACCTCGCTCGGGGTGGTCGTGGACACCCCGGTCTCGGCGAGTTGGCGCGGGGTGGGTGTGGCCCGTCCCCGCAGGACGAATCCGGTGGGTTCGGCTGTCGCCGTGGTGATGCGGCGCGCCGTGAGGGCGCCCCATTTCCACCGGGTGTCGGAGTCGGCGAGTACGGCTACTCGTACTGCCTCGTTGGTACTTGCTGGCACGTCGAGGACGCTAGAAGGGCATTCCGCTTTCCGGCCCAACTGGGCCACAACAACGAGTGAACAGCGCCTCTCCGACGTGTTAAACAGGCCGGATTCCGGCCGTAATCCGGACCGGTCGGGACCGAATTCCGCTTCGGGTAAAGGCGGTTAAGCGGCCCGCCGCTTGGTGTTCACCGAATATCCCCCCACCGGTCGGAGGGAGTGCCGGGGCGGCGCCTAGCGTCGGCCGCGTGGTCAAGCTCTCCGTGGTCGTGCCGTTCTACAACGTGCAGACATATGCCCCCGACACCCTCGCCAGCCTGCGTGCCAACGCCCGCGAGGACGTCGAGTTCCTCCTTGTCGACGACTGCTCGTCCGACGGGACTCCCGAGCTCCTCGAACGGGCCGTACGCGACGTCCCGGGTGCCGTCCTGCTCAGGCACGCACACAACGAAGGCCTCGCCACCGCCCGCAACACGGGCCTCGACGCGGCCCGCGGCGAGTACGTGACCTTCCTCGACGGGGACGACTGGCTCTCCCCCGGCTACTACGGGCGGCTCGTCGCCGCCATGGACGAGCTGGGCTGCGACTTCCTGCGCACCGACCACGTCTCCGTGTCCGGCCGCAACCGCACAGTCCGCCGGGCCCCGGTCCCCCGCCGCGGCGAGGTCCTCTCCCCCCGCGACGCGATACTGCCGGCCCACCGCACGACCTCCGTCGACTACCCGTACGCGTGGGCCGGGATCTACCACCGACGACTCCTGGAACGCGGACTCCTCCACTTCCCGCACGGGCTGCGGACGGCCGAGGACCGGCCCTGGATCTGGAAACTGCACCGCGAGGCGGAATCGTTCGCGGCGGTCGGCGAGCTCGGTGTCTTCTACCGGCGCGGAGTCGCGACCTCACTCACCCAGATCAGTGACGTCCGGCAATTGGATTTCATTCGCGCATTCGACCAGGTGATCGAGGAAACGGCCGGAGATCCGAACGCGGAACTCCTTCTCCCCAAAGCCGTGCGCACCTATTGCGCACTCATTTCCCATCACATCGGCGGGATCGGACGATTCGAACCCGAGGTGGCCCGCCAGTTGAAGGCGATGAGCGCGGGCGCGCTGCGCCGCATGCCGCAGGCGGTCCTCGACGAGGCCCTGACGGCGATGGGCGGGGACCGCGCCGCGATGCTGCGCAAGCTGCGGAAGCAGCGCCCGGCACCACCGCCGCCGGCACCGGATCCGGCACCCGTGTCGGTGTCGGTGTCCCGGGCCGTCCCCCAGGGTTCCCCGGAGGTGGCGGCGTGAGGGCCCGACGGACCACCCAGATCTTCTGCGCCTCCACCCTCTACGGGGCGGCGACGCTGGCCGCCGCGCTGGACAGCGGCTGCTTCGGCCCGGCCGACCGCCGGATCCTGCTCGTCACCAACAACGCCGCCGTGCCCGAGACCACACCGGCCCCCGACGAGGCCGAGGGCTTCGACCGGCTGCGCGGCCGCTTCGACGCGGTCCTGTCCTGGAACGAGACGATCTCCCCGCTCCACCCCGCCGGCTGGACGCCCCGGGGCCAGGACGTGCCGATGCTCCAGCGCCATCTGCGGCGGATCTGGGAGCTCGGCGACGACCGGGTCGAACTCGCCCTGGAATCCCTCCAGGTGACGCCCGCCCTCGCCATCGCCCAGCTGCTTCCCGAGGCGCCCGTCACCGTCTACGCCGACGGGCTGATGAGCTACGGACCGACCCGCAACAAGATCGACCCCCTGATCGGCGGGCGGGTGCGCAGGCTGCTCCACCTCGACCTCGTACCCGGGCTCGAACCGCTGCTGCTCGCGGAGTTCGGGGCGGTCCCCGAGGCCGTACCGGTGGAGGCCTTCACGAAGGTCGTCGAGGAGCTGTCCGGCCCGGCCGCGGCGACGGAGGAGGGCACGGAGCAGGGCCCCGCGCTCCTCCTCGGCCAGTACCTCGCCGCCCTGAAGCTGCTCACCGCCGCCGAGGAGGAGGAGCTGCACCTGCGGATGGTCCGCGGGGCGATCGCCCGGGGCCACCGCAGGCTCGTCTTCAAGCCGCACCCGACGGCCCCGGACGCCTGGTCGCGGACGCTGGTGGACGAGGCGGAGCGGCTCGGAGCCGAACTGACCGTCGAGGACCGGCCCGTCCTCGCCGAGGTCCTCTACCGCGAGCTGCGGCCCGCCCTCGTCGTCGGCTGCTTCTCCACGGCGCTGCTCACGGCGCACTCCTTCTACGGGCTGCCGGTCGCCCGGGTCGGCACGGGCACGCTCCTGGAGCGGCTCACCCCCTTCCAGAACAGCAACCGGATCCCGCTCACCGTGGTGGACGCCGTCGTCCCGCCCCTGGAGGAGCGCGGCGCGGACGAACCGGCCGGGCCGGCCCCGGACGTGGCGGAGCTGAACGACCTGGTCGCCGCGGTCGGCTTCGCGATGCAGCCGAAGATCCGGCCCGATCTGCGGGAGGCCGCGGCACGGCACCTGTCGGGCCCGCACGCCGAGCGCACCCGGCACCACTTCACCCGTCGGCGCCTCACCGTCCTGAACCTGCCGGGCGGCATCCCGATCCCCCGGCATCCGCAGGTCCGCCGCCTGGCGCGCCGCGCGCTGCGGCTCCGCAAGGAGCTGCGGAAGCGCGGCGCCCGGAATTAGGACCGGAAGAGAGGAAGGGCCCGGAACCCGTGCGGGGGTCCGGGCCCTTCCTCCTGCGCCGCGCGTCCCGCGTCAGGCGCGGACGATCGCCTCCTGGATCTCCGTCACCCACTGCGACCGGTCCTCAGGGCACTCCAGGTACAGCTCACGGGCGTAGTGCCGCGACTCGTAGCCGTTGGTCTCGATCCAGCGGGCCAGGGTCTGCGCGGTCGGCAGGATGGCGTCCATCGAGCCCCGGTGGACGATGGTCGCGGCCTGCTCGATGGCGGGCAGGACGTGCACCTCGACGCCCTCCACGACCATCCCCTCGGGGACCGTCATGCCGGCGTGCACGAGGACCGAGCCGTCGCCCCTGCCCGCGTCCTCGTAGTACGCGATCCCCGGACCGAAGCCGGTGACGCCCGCGGCCTCCAGGCGGCCGCACAGCTCGTCGTACAGCGGCCCGATGGCGGGGCTGATGTCGTGCGGGCCGAAGCTCGCGGCGACCGTGCTCAGTTCGGCGATCCGCACGGCGGGGATCTTCTTGACGACGACGTCCTGGGTGGACATGCGTCCCTCCGTCTCGATGGCTCGGAGCCGCGCGCCGACCTGGGCGAGCCGTTCCCGCGCCGCCTCCAGGGCCGCTTCCAGCTCGGCCTGGCGCAGACGCAGCAAGCCCCGCAGCTCGTCCGCGTCGATCTCCTCGTCGAGGATCGCCCCCACCTGTTCGAGGGTGAAGCCGAGGTCCTTGAGCGCGATGACGCGATTGAGCCGGGCGAGCTGCTCCGCGGTGTAGAAGCGGTAGCCCGTGTGCGGGTCGACCCGGGCGGGGCGCAGCAGCCCGATGGCGTCGTAATGACGCAGCATGCGGACCGACACCCGCCCGTGCCGGGCGAAGTCTCCGATGATGAACATGACGCCCCCTACGGAACGGCCTCACACGGTGTCAGGGTCAAGCGGACGGCACGGACGGCCCAGGGTCAGGCACTCGTGAGCGAGAGCTTCGCGGCGAAACCGAGGAAGAGCGCGCCCGCCGCCGAGGTCGCCCCGGCGGAGAGCCGGCGACGGCTCCGGAACTCGGCCGCGAGCCGCGTCCCGCCGAATATCAGGGTCGTCAGGTAGAGGAAGCTGCCGAGCTGGAGCAGTGAGCCGAGCACCAGGAAGGACAGGGCCGGGTAGGCGTAGGAGGGGTCCACGAACTGCACGAAGAACGAGATCAGGAAGAGGATCGCCTTCGGGTTGAACAGGCTGATGATCAGCGCGCGGCGGTACGGGCGCTCCCCCGGCCCGGCCGGGAGCTGCTCCGCCGCCTCGTCCGCCGGCCCGCCGCGGTCGCGCCACATCGACCAGGCGGCCCGCAGCATCCCGTACGCCATCCACGTCAGATAGCCCGCGCCCGCGTACTTCACGATCATGAAGAGGAGCGGGGTGGTCTGGAGGAGCGAGGCCGCGCCGAGGGCGGCCAGGGTCATCAGGATCGCGTCCCCGGTGAACACTCCGGCGGCGGCCTTGTACGCGGTCCGCGTGCCCTTGCGGGCGGCGACGGACAGCACGTACAGCGAGTTCGGCCCCGGCAGAAGGATGATGAGGACGAGCCCCACGAGGTAGGTCGGCAGATCAGTGACACCCAGCATGAAGCGGAGTGTCGCACACGAGTACGACACTCCGCTGTGACCTGCGTGACCAGCGTGACCTGCGTCTACGCGCCCTAGAACGCGTCGGTGGGGACGTACGTGCCCCAGACCTCGCGCAGGGCGTTGCAGACCTCGCCGACCGTGGCGCGGGCCTTGAGGGCGTCCTTCATCGGGTAGAGGACGTTGTCCGTGCCCTCCGCCGCCTTCTTCAGCTCCACGAGGGCCGCGTCCACGGCGGCCTGGTCGCGCTCGGCGCGGAGCTTGGCGAGGCGTTCGGCCTGCTGGGCCTCGATCGCCGGGTCGACGCGGAGGGGCTCGTAGGGCTCCTCGACGTCGACCGTGTAGCGGTTGACGCCGACGACGACCCGCTCGCCGCTGTCGGTCTCCTGCGCGATCCGGTACGCCGAGCGCTCGATCTCGCCCTTCTGGAAGCCGCGCTCGATCCCGGCGACCGCGCCGCCCATCTCCTCGACCTTCGCCATCAGCTCCAGCGCCGCCGCCTCGACGTCGTCCGTCATCTTCTCGACGACGTACGAACCCGCGAACGGATCGACCGTCGCCGTCACGTCCGTCTCGTACGCCAGGACCTGCTGCGTACGCAGAGCCAGGCGGGCCGACTTGTCCGTGGGGAGGGCGATGGCCTCGTCGAAGGAGTTCGTGTGCAGGGACTGGGTGCCGCCGAGGACCGCCGCCAGGCCCTGGACGGCGACGCGGACGAGGTTGACCTCGGGCTGCTGCGCGGTCAGCTGCACACCGGCGGTCTGGGTGTGGAAGCGGAGCATCAGCGACTTGGGGTTCTTCGCGCCGAACTCCTCCTTCATCACCCGCGCCCAGATCCGACGCGCCGCACGGAA